>CAZUFQ010000366.1:0-6954 GCA_964618735.1 uncultured Enterobacteriaceae bacterium | reverse complement strand
AATTGCCCAGGTGGCTGCCCTACAAAATCCGGAAGCATTTCGGTTCGCGGCGTAGGGTGGCACGCCTTAGATCACTGCACTGGGAATGTCTTAGCCTATGTGTTTGGGCGGCGGGAAGATCAAGCGTTTCTGGAGCTAAAGGCGCTCTTAGGCCCAGCCGGAGGGTCGGTGTAATGAGCCGCCACAGGTGTTGATTCCATGCTACAACTCCTCCGCGCACCAGCACGCAGTGGTGGGGAGGAATGATGAACCCGAGTTGGACGGCTCTGGAGCTTGCAGAATCATGGGCACTCACGGCAGAAGAGCGAGTGGCTTTGCTCTCGGGGAAGACGGACGCAAACCGGTTGAGCATCGCCGCGCTGTTGAAATTCTTTCAGCTCGAAGGCCGCTTTCCGGCCACGCTACACGAGATTCCAGAGCAAGGGCTCGTCTATTTGGCTAACCTGGTGCAGAGCGCGGCTCCCCTCACGTCCCTCTACGATCTCCCGACCCGAACGTATGAACGCCATCGTGCTGAGATCCGTACCTTCCTTGGCATGCGGCAAGCGACCGTCACCGACCACAAGCACGCGCAGCGAGAGTTGCTGGAGCACGCCCTCTCCGGAGCGCAGAGCGCAGCGGAGCTCTCCGACACGTTGCGCGCCTGGTTCCGTCGGCAGCAGCTAGAACTCCCCTCCGACACGCAGCGGCAACGCATTCTCAAGAGCGCCATCTCCCAGGCCGACACCGCCTTTGCCGCAGGTGTTTGCGTGCAACTCGCCCGGACAACACAGCAGGCGATCGATGCGTTGCTGGTCGCTTCCGCTGCGGACGGCGACGACCTGCCCCAGTTCAGCGCGCTCAAAGCTGACCCGGCGCGCCCGAGTTTGGAAACAGTATTCAAAGAGCTGGCGAAGCTGAAGCAGATCGACCAATTGCAGTTGCCGCCCGAGGTATTTGTGAGCACCTTGGCGAAAGTCGTCCATACCTACCGCTTACGGGCGGGCACGGAATCCATTACTGAGCTTCGGCAACATCCCGCGCCGATTCGCTATACGCTGGTGGCCGCCTTCTGTCACGAGCGGCGAGGAGAAATCATGGACGGTCTCATCGAGCTGCTCGTCCAGCTGGTAAACAAGATCAACACCAATGCCGAGAAAAAGGTGGTCCAGGAGCTCCTCAGCGATGTTCGGGCAGTCCATGGGAAATCTCGTCTGCTCTACAAACTGGCGGACGCAGCGCTGAGGAATCCAGAGGGGACGGTCAAGGACGTGCTCTACCGCGCGGTCGATGAAGAGACGTTAGAGGCCGTGGTCAAGGAATATGAAGCGAAAGGGCCAGCCTATCAGCGGTACGTGCAGACGTTAGTCCGCAGTTCGTACACCGGGCATTACCGGGCGATGGTCCCCAAAATTCTGGAGGCGCTGACCTTCGAGTCCAATAATGCGCAGCACCGGCCTGTGATCGAAGCCCTCGCTTACCTCAAGGGCTTGCACGGCTCCAAGCAGCACTTCCTCATGCTAGGGGCCGTGCCGGTAGAAGCGATTGTCCCCCCGGATCTCCACGCCCTGGTGGTGGAGAGAGACGGCAAAGGCGGGCACCGGATCAATCGCATCCATTATGAAATCTGTGTGCTGAAGGCCCTGCGGACACGGTTGCGCTGCAAGGAGGTCTGGGTGGCAGGAGCCAACCGCTATCGCAACCCCGATGAGGATCTGCCCCGGGATTTCACGCAGAAGCGGGAGACATATTACCACGAGCTGCGCCAGCCCTTGGAGGCAGAGACGTTTATCCAGCGCATTCACCAGAACATGAGCGAGGCTTTACAGGAGCTGAACCGGACGCTCCCGAACAACGCGCAAGTCTCGCTCCGCCCTGCCGGGAGGAATCGCATCAAACTCAGTCCCCTGGAGGCACTGCCGGAACCACTCCACCTCGGGCAGCTCAAGGGCGAGATCGGACGACGCTGGCCGATGACGGGCCTACTAGATATCTTGAAAGAGGCGGAGTTGCGCATTGGCTTTACCGCCGTCTTCAAAGGGCTGGGCAACCGGGAGATTCTGGATCGGGACATTCTTCAGCAACGATTGCTCTTATGCCTCTATGGCCTGGGTGCCAATACCGGCCTCAAGCGCGTCCTCTCCAAGGACCAGGGAGTGAGCTACGATGAGCTCCTGTACGTGAAGCGGCGCTATATCCATACCGAAGCACTGCGCGCCGCCGTTACAGAAGTGGCCAACGCGATCTTTCGCATCCGCCAGCCCCACCTCTGGGGCGAAGGCACGACCGCGTGCGCCTCGGACTCCAAGAAGTTCGGGGCCTGGGATCAGAACCTGATGACCGAATGGCATATCCGGTATGGTGGGCGCGGGGTGATGATCTATTGGCACGTCGAGAAAAACGCCAATTGCATTTATTCTCAACTGCACCGGTGTTCTGCCTCTGAAGTGGCGGCGATGATAGAAGGGGTCTTACGGCATTGTACGGAAATGGCGATTGACAAGCAGTATGTGGATACGCACGGCCAGAGTGAGGTCGCCTTTGCCTTCTGTCACCTGTTGGGCTTCACGCTGATGCCGAGACTGAAGAACCTGGCCAAACAGAAACTGTCCGTGCCGAGCCTGGAAGAACGGGAGGCCTATCCCCACCTCGCTCCCATCCTCACCAAGGCGATCAACTGGGAGTTGATCCGTCGGCAGTATGACGAGATCATCAAGTTTGCGACGGCGCTGAAAGTGGGCACCGCCGACCCGGAAGCAATCCTGCGGCGCTTCACGCGCGACAATACTCCACAGCACCCGACTTACCGCGCCTTGGCCGAACTGGGCCGGGCGATCAAAACAATCTTCCTCTGCCAGTATCTGTCCTCGGAGCCGGTGCGCCGAGAAATCCACGACGGCTTAAATGTGGTGGAAACCTGGAATGGCGCCAACTCTTTCATCTTCTATGGCAAGAACGGGGAAATCGCGGCCAACCAGATGGCGGAGCAGGAACTCTCCGTCTTGAGCCTGCATCTCTTGCAAATCTGCCTGGTCTATATTAACACCTTGATGATTCAAGAAGTGCTGGCCGACCGCCAGTGGTTCAGCCGTATGGGTCCCGACGATTTCCGCGCGTTAACACCGCTGATCTACAGCCATATCACCCCTTACGGCGTGTTCAGGCTCGATATGCAGAGCCGGTTACCGCTGCAAGAACTGGCCGTGGCCGCCTGAAAAAGCCCCAAAAGGGAACCCTTTTGACACGCGAAAGCGGGCCGCGTAAGTCCCTGAAAAATCATGAGTGGCAATTGTCAAAAGGGCATGTCATTATTCGACTCATGAAAATTGGCTACGCGCGGGTCTCCACCGAGGAACAAAATCTGGCCTTGCAACTGGACGCGCTGCACGCCGCTGGCTGCACGACCATCTACCAGGATGAAGGGGTTGGCGGGACTGTCAAAGAACGAGCGGGCCTTTCCCAGGCCTTAGCGGCGCTCGGAGCCCAGGATGTCCTCGTGGTGTGGAAACTCGATCGGCTGGGGCGCTCGCTCGGGTTCCTGTGTAGTCTGCTTGAAGAGTTGGGCAAACAGCAGACCGGGTTTCTCAGTCTCACGGATGGGATTGATACAGCCACCAGTGGCGGCAAGCTGGTGTTTCACATCATGGGAGCCTTGGCCGAGTTTGAGCGGGATCTGATCCGCGAGCGGACGAAGGCGGGCATGCACGCCGCCCGGAAACGTGGCAAGCATGTGGGCCGTCCACGAATCCTCACTCCCCAACAAGTCACCCATGCCCATGAGCTGCTTGCTGCTGGCACGTCCCAGCGGAAGGTGGCGCAACTCTTCGGTGTCTCGTCCAATACGATGGGGAGAGAGGTCCAGCGCAACCACACATAATATGAGGACTCACTTCGGCGGCACTCTCCCTGTTTTCGTCACTGAAAACCGAACGTCCTTCAGTCACAGCCATGTGGCTGCTGGGCTTCTGGAGCAATTTGAATTTGGCGGCTCATTACACGAACCCTTCTATTGGGCCTCTCTGATGGGGATACTGCGTCAGTTGTCACAGCGCACATTCGCTGGGCAGGAGGATGCAGGTCGAGCTCCTGTCAGCTTCCGTGATGACCCATAATTTCCGACCTTTCGTGGTATGATAAGCGGAGAGAATCCGGAGCCGGCGTGGGAGAGAGAACTCATTCTCTACTTTGTCACTCTCCTCAAGATCGCCCCAGTCGCCACTGGCATGGCGGCTCAGAAACTCCGCGGGGGCTTGCTCCGCTTCCGCTAAGGCTTGTAATGCGCCAGGTGTTGCGACCACCTGACCAAGCTCAAACTTTGCCATACGATTGCTGCCTTGTGCCTCCTCGCATAAGGCATGTGAGTTTTGACCAGCTGACTAGCCAGTCAGAGCGACTACCTGCCGCTCCAGTTGGGGCCAGAACTGCCGGATGCCTTCTTTCGTCAAGGGGTACCGCCGGAACATACGCCCGCAGGGATGTTTACCTCCCCTTGACGAAAGAAGGTGGCAGTTACACTGAAGAGACCGCGGCGGCTCGCATTTCTGCATTGCGCATTTCACCCCTAGGGGTAGGGGGGATAGTAATAAAGGCGCAAAATCCACGGGGTGGTGGGTCTTTCTCCTGCACAATCCACCATTTTTACAGCCCTATCTGTTTGTGAAAGTCTCATGAGGAAAACATTGACGAAATCTCTCAAAAAGTTAGGATACACATATGGAAACGATACGCTATACGCCCATAAGCGAGGAGCCTATGAAAACCTACATCTTTCATGCGGAAGTAGAGGAGGAGGAAGATGGCAGATGGAGTGCCTGGATTGAAGCGTTACCGGGCTGCGCCGTTTGGGGGTACACCAAAGAAGAGGCCTTAGCAGCACTGCATGAAGCAGCGCAAGCCTACATTGAAGTGCTCAAAGAAAAAGGGCGCGAAGTTCCGGTAACGGAAGGAGTAGAAACTTTAGACACCCCGGCTGTAGCTGTGAACGTATGACTGACCTCGGCCAGCTGGTGCACCGTCTGCGCAATACGCCAGTGCGTGAGCTTGTCAACGCATTAAAGAAAGACGGGTTTTCGCTGGAACGCGAGACGAAAACAGGCGGACGCATCTACAGTCACGCGGATGGAAGAATGACCGTCATTCACTACCACCGGGGAAGCGATACGCTCACCCGCAAAACCCTTCACAGTGTTCTTTCTGCGGTGAAATGGACTGAGGACGATCTGAAACGACTTGGTCTTTTTTCTTAGTGCGTCGCAAAAGCGGCATTGGGCGACAGTTAGTCTGGCTATTCGAACTGAAAAATGACAACTACTGCGCTGTTCGTTGAGATTCTTGTAATAGGAGCAGTCTGTGAGATCTGGGTCGGGATACTCCTGGCTGCTGTCGGGGGCTCAACCGGCTTCTTCCAGTTCCTAGAGGTCCTAAAACCCTTTGCCGGATTTGCAGGTTTGCTGACTGTACCTCTGCTGGCCATCACATATGCACTTGGTTGGATTATGAACTTCGTAGCCGAGCGGTCATTTAGGCCGTTTTTCCAAAGTCGATTTCGCGATGAAGTTTTTGGTGATCCATTGAAGTATGAGAAGGCGCGAGTGCTGGTTTTTCAAAAGGGGTCGGCCGAACTTATTCATGAGATCCAGATCGATCGGCATATCATTCGAATCGCCCGCGCAGGTTTCTTGAATTTCGTCATGCTTACCGCGGCGGTGTCCGTTCACTTGAGGTCCGACAATTGGCTAATCGTTATCCTCTCGGGTACCGCATGCTTAGTTGTGGCTGCGATCTCCGCCGCGCAATGGTTCGCCCGCTATAAGAGTTACTACAAGCGACTTACTCATGCCGCAAATCTACTGGCACAGAGTGAAGGCACGCTGCCCACAACAGCGTTGCAGATCGACCCGCAGTACGCAGAGATTGAGGTGAGCCCCAAAGCGCCGATTACGGCTGAGCTCCAGAATCGTTACACCGAAGAAGAGGCTGGGATAAGCCACGAACGTAAAGCATACAATTCAAGCAAAGTCTTCGATAAGCAATTTGAGCTTTTGAAGCTTGAGATTACACTTATCGACAGCGCGATTCGAGCGCAGGATGATATTACGAAAAATATCAAGAACTGGGCCATCGTTTCGTGGACTGCAAGTATTGGTCTTGCCGTTTCCAGAGAAGAACTCCACTCGCTTCTCTGGGCTACTGCATTCGTCCCTATCGCATTTTGGATTGTTGACGGAGCCTTCAGACGTGTTCAGCGTTCTTTCATCGTCCGCCTACAAGACATCGCAGATTTTCTCAACAGCTCAACATTTGCTGAAGTAGTCCAGTCCGACGCTTCTCTTAGCTTTCCTCTGATGAAAATGCGCAATAAAACTGGTTTCAGAACCACATGGGCAATCGTGATGCTCTTCCGAACCGTGTCCGCGCTTTATCTACTTATGATTTTGGGTAGTGGAATTATGTGGGTAGTAATTAACAACGTCGCGAAATAGTTCTTGTGCGACATGACTTTAAGTCTTTAAAATCAGTGAGTTTTCTCCTCCCCCATTATATGTACGAAAATGAGGGAATACCGGATAACCGCAACAGAAGAGCAGCAGAAAAATCTCATTTTATTGAGGCGCTAACGCCAAGTTCAGCGGCGGAGCGTAGCGGAGTCCGCTGCAACGGCCCGTTAGGCGATCTTAGATATATCCAGATGCTCATCGCATGCGAGCAGTCCAAATCCTTGAAGAACTATCCTCGGGCAGTGACACCTGCGCTAAGCTCAATACCAGTTCCCAGCATAGGCCGAACATCGAACTCCTTATGCTGTTTATCAAAGTCATCAGTGAATTTAATTTGGAGCGGAATATAAATCGAGTCCATAGCGACACTGCAGCAGAATTCATCTCCTTTGTCGTTGATGGTGAAACCATAGGTCACCAACAGCACGGTGAACGCGCTTAGACCCTTGTAGAAAGAAGGGGTTAGGATAGAGACGGG
>CAZUFQ010000365.1:0-6955 GCA_964618735.1 uncultured Enterobacteriaceae bacterium | reverse complement strand
TTGAAGTCCCCAAGGATCAAGGAATTGCCTGTAGTCCTGCGGCACACGCTTCGCACTGAGCCGCGTGGCCGCATCGTTTTCATCAGGGCCGGTCAGCGCCCCGAGAAGCGCCGCTACATCAGCAACGGTGCGCGCCATGGGCCCAGCCGTATCCTGACTGTGGGCAATCGGGATAATGCCGTTGCGACTCACCAGGCCCAGCGTGGGCTTCAAACCCACAATTCCATTGGTCTGAGAGGGACAGATAATCGATCCATCCGTTTCTGTGCCAATGGCGGCGGCGCATAGGTTCGCCGCCACGGCCGCACCCGACCCCGACGACGAGCCGCACGCGGACCGATCCAGCGCATACGGATTCCGCGTCAGTCCCCCCCGGCTCGACCAGCCGCTCACCGAACGCGCGCCGCGAAAATTGGCCCACTCACTTAAATTGGTCTTGCCTAAAATCACGGCGCCTGCCGCACGGAGCCGTTGCACGAGAAACGCATCGCGTGGGGCTATGGACCCTGCCAGCGCCAGCGACCCGGCAGTAGTCTGCATGCGGTCGTGCGTATCAATGTTGTCTTTCAGGAGCAGCGGAATCCCATGCAGAGGGCCCCGCGTCTTGTGGGCTTTGCGCTCCTTGTCGAGGGCGGCAGCAATGGCGAGGGCGTCGGGATTGAGTTCAATTAGGGCATTGATGGCGGGGCCGTGCTTGTCAAGTGTTTCGATGCGTTCGAGATAGCTTTGGGCCAGGCGCTGCGCAGTCAACGCGCCTGCACTCATCTGTCTTTGCATGTCGAGGATGGTCAGTTCTTCCATCGTCTAGCCTTTGGGTGAAATTTATGCTGCCTGCTCATTACGGTACGATCCCCTCTCGTTGCAAGACACGCCGCAACTCATAGAAGGCGCTTTCGATTTTGTCCCCTTCGAAAGGAATATATTGGAGCCCCGCGACATTCGAGAACTCCTCGATCCCGTCCTGCTGCAGGAGTACGACTTTTCGAAAGCCCAGCCGGCCTTGAAACAGCCCAATCTCGTGCACGACATTCTGGCGGGCCCGTTTCATCCCCTGGGCGGTTTCATCTTCTGCAGTCAGCAGCAGCACGGCGAACGCCGCCTGGTCAAGGAATTGCTCCAGGATGGGCACGATGGATTCCCCAATCCGCGATTCCGCTTCATAGTTGATCGTCCGAAGACCGAGGTCATGTTCCAAGAAGACTTGAACGCGCGCCCACAGACGACTTCTCCCATGGCCGATAAAGATGCGCGGGGGTCCTTCATTCTGACGTGGCGCTGATTTGTCTGGCGGAGCCGGTTCCGCTTGTGGCGAGCCCGCAACCAGGGCAAGGAGTTGCCTAAAAAGCCGGACTCCTTCATCAGGGGACACAGTATACTGCCCTCCCGTGGTGGGGTGGTCAACTGCGATCGCTGGAATGGTGGCCTCTAGATAGGGACGGTCAGTTTCAGGACTTTCGGAGAGGAGACGCTGCCGAATGGCATTCAGTGTGTCGCCCACTTGCCAATGGAGGTTGCCCCCACGCTGAAAACGCGACTCCACGAGTTGCTGCAGCGCCTTGAGCTGCGCCGCCAACTCCTGTCTGTTCTGTGATGTCATCTTGTCAAATGCGCTCATACAGCTTCCTTTTCCCAACCTGGAAAACTGCTCTGGTGATTGCGCTTCGTTTTAGACGGAGCGGTACTGTTAGTGCGGATTCGTTCCAGCAACGCCGACGCTGGTTCATCGTTGGGGTCTTGTGGCGCGAGTTCACCGCGAAAGGCTTTGGCGAGCAGTGCGGGAGTAAGACGCTCGACGTGAGCACGAGCGGCATTGTACCGAGCTTCAAGGCGATCTGCGAGGGCGAAGAGGGCTTCGACACGGCGGACGATTTCTTCACGCTCATCTTCGGGCGGTAATTTGAGTGAAATAGATTTGAGATTGGCTTGCGATAAGTTACGCATTGATAATTGATTGCCACTCGCAAGTTGTTCTATCTGTTTCCGGCCTTTTTCAGAGCGTAACCAAAAAAGCAGCCACTTTTTATAGCCATCTTCCATGACAAGTCTAAGAACCTTGTCAGACAGAAATACAGGACGCGCCGCCCGTTCCACTAATACACAGGCACCAACTAACTCGATTGTATTTGCACGAGAGATAAGGAAATCCCCAACTTTTATGCGAGTTGATTCAGGCACCTCCCGGTTAGGCGGAAGCGTTTTGCTTTCCACGTCGTCGTAGGTTCCCCAGGTAACGGCGCTAATTTTTACGAGTCCACGCTCGTGAGGTAGCGGAGGGCGCTCCTCACATTGAACGTTCAGCCCTGCTTCAATTCCTTCGATCAGAGTCCCGACCGTGGTTTCCTCCCAATTGTTCAAACTTGCTCCTCGCTCCACACGCCACTCCTCCGTCAGTTGGCCAGATGTTGCAGCAGCGAGAACGGCTTGGCGGAAGCGTTTGAGAATGAGCGGTACACGGTCGAGTCGTTCGCGGCAGGCGTCGATGCGGGCGAGCAGGAGATCGAGTTTGTCGGCGATGCGATTTTGTTCGGGGAGGGGAGGGAGCGGTACCTCAAAATCAAGAATCTGTTGCTTCGTGAGTGCTTGGCGAGTTACGCCGTAGTTTTCCGCTGTAATCTCAGATTGCATGTCTGGGCTTGAGAGAAAGGCGCGAAGAAATCTCGCTTCAATCATGTCCGAAGGCCGAATGATGCAGACGTGCTGGTTCACGCGTGCCCCGTCCATGTCTGGAGGGGCAAGTGTCACTCGTCCGATTGAAGCGCCCGTGATGTTCAGAAGAACATCCCCTTTTCGCACTTCGACACCCTGAAGGGCCTGTGCTTGCACCCCATCAAGGTACGCGATGCCGTCCCGCTTAAACCCAAAGAAGACGACATTCATAGAACGAATGAGTGGAGTCCCACTCTTTTTGTAGGAGGCTTCGCCGCCCCGTGGAGTTGCACCACTTCCTACTTTTGTCGTCAGTTCTTCGAGTCGAACACGCGGCCAAGTCATACCTGTCACGCCTCCACCTCTTCACAAGGATTGCCCTCTCCTTTGGTGGAAGAGAGCGGAGAGTTTGTACTCATTATTCACCCTCACCCTGGCCCTCTCCCCTCAAGGGAGAGGGAACTCCTTGCCCGTGGGTCTCCATTTTCGAGAGAGAGGGAACTCCTTGCCCGTGGGCCTCTCTTTTCAAAGGAGAGGGGTCTGCTTGGCTCCGGTTTTCTTTTCTCAAGGGAGAGGGAACTTCTTGCCTCTGGGCCTCCCTTTTCAAGGGAGAGGGGATTGCTTGGCTCTGGTTTTCTTCTCTCAAGGGAGAGGGAACTCCTTGCCTCTGGGCCTCTCTTTTCAAGGGAGAGGGGCCTGCTTGGCTCCGGTTTTCTCCTCTCAAGGGAGAGAGAAAATCCTGCGCTTCTGCGCCTTGTTGCAAACTAGACGGAGTGGGAGTCTTCCCTCCCCTCTCCCATTTGGGGAGAGGGGCCGGGGGTGAGGGCAAAAGCTCCTCATGCAACATCTGCCACAGCTTCTCCAACACCGCTTCCCGCTGGGTGCTCCACTCGCTATTCCACACCCGCAACACGCGATACCCTTCCTCACGTAACCAGGCGTCGCGGTTATGGTCATACTCGCCCGCTTCCGCATGTTGTGAGCCGTCCAACTCGACGACGAGCCGCGCTTGCTGACATACAAAATCCGCAATGTACGGCCCAAGCGGCTGTTGTCGCCGAAATTTGAACCCGCTGAAATGTCCCCCGCGCACCTGTAGCCAGAACGACTGCTCAAACAGTGTAGACTCCTGACGCAATTGTCGGGCCCGATCGCGCCTGACTTTGGGGATCATACCGCCGCCTCTTCTCCCAGTTCTTCCAAAATCCCCCGCAACTCTTCCATCGCCGCTTCAAGTTCGCCCATCGCTTCTTGCGCAAGCATTGCGGGCTCGGGAAGTTCATCGGCGCCGTTTTCGCTTTCATCTTTGAGCCAACTAATATCTAAACTGTCGCCGCGTTCAGCGATCCATTCGCGTGTGAAGCGGCGAAAACGCCCTTGCTCGCCAGTGTCTTTGCGTCTCTTCAGGCTCGCCGGGCTACTCAACGGGTCAGCACCGAACGCCTTTTCAAACTCAGCGAAATATGCGCGTGAGAGTTGAGTGCGTTTGCCAAATGCAGGCGCGTTGGCGCGCAGATCATAGACCCACACTTCTTTGGTGTTGCCTTTGTCGGTCTCACCACGGGTGAAGAACAACACGTTCGTCTTCACGCCTTGCGCATAGAAGATCCCCGTGGGCAGCCGCAGAATGGTGTGCAGGTTGCACTTGTCCATCAGGTCGGCGCGTATCTGTTTGCCAATGTTGCCTTCAAAGAGCACGTTATCCGGCAACACGACAGCGGCGCGTCCTCCAGATAAAAGCGCGCGATAAATATGTTGCAGAAAGCAAAACTGCTTGTTGCTGGTAGGAAAAGTAAAGTCATCGCGCGAGGGCAAGCCGCCGCCCTTCTTGGTGCCAAACGGTGGGTTGGTGAGAATCAACGTCGCCTTGGGCAGGGCCTGCCCTTCAGGCGAAAGCGTATCACCATAGCGAATGCCTGACGCATGCGGGTCGGAGTCGAGCCCGTGCAGCATCAGGTTCATCAACGCCAGACGATGCGCATCCTGCACATGCTCCATACCGAAGAACGTGTTGCGGCGGTATTTCCGCTGTTCCGCTTCCGTCCACGCATCGGGATCACTGTGTTCACGGATGTAGCGATTGGAGGGGATGAGAAAACCGCCAGTGCCGGCAGGGGGGTCTTGGATGATGTCCTTCAACGTCGGCTGCATCACCGCCACCATGCAGTCGATCAACGGGCGCGGCGTGAAGTACTGCCCAGCGCCGGACTTCTTCTCATTGGCGTTCTTCTCCAACAGACCTTCGTAGAGATCGCCCAGTCCTTCTTGCCGCGCGCTGTACCAATCGAGTTTGTCAATTTCCGCGACCAGCGTGGACAGCGTGGCAGGCTTCTTAATGAAGGAGCTAGCGTTGGCGAAGATTTCTTTGACCAGAGTCGAACCATGGCTGCCGAGGTAAATCAATAACAGCTTGTAGAATTCAAGCCGTTCCGGCGCTGTACGGCTTTACAGATCGCTACAGCGGTAACCGCTGGGAAGGTGATCTTCCGTGTTCGTTCCCTTGGCCATTTTGAGAAACAGCAGATAGGTCAGGTCGGTCACATATTGATTAAGGGTCACTCCGTCGTCCTTGAGGACGTTACGCAAGTTCCACAGTTTAGCGACGATGTCGTGTGTGATAGTGCTCATAGGCGCATGCTGTCGTTTTTCTTCCTTGCCTCAGGCTGCGGTATTTTGCCACAGCGCCTCGTTGAAGGTGTGTAGCACGTCCTCTAGTTGACCGTCAAAGATCCGGTCCAACCGAGCGAAGCCCCCACCTTCACGATGGAAGAGTAGATCAGGATCATCCAACGCCTCACGGTCGACGATCAAATTCGCCTTGGTTTGCGCCGCGATTCTTTGTAGCCATTGACGTTGCGGAGTGGTCCAATGCCGTGAGGCAAAGATCGTGCGTAACGCTTGATCAACTCGTTGCTCATAGGGCACTAACGCGTCGCCAATGGCCGCCTGACGAATGTAGCCGATGATGCGGGCGGCAATGTCTTGGTTGGTCATTTCCCGCCATGCTGTAGCAAGATTGGCTTCGCTGAATCCCGCCCGATCAAGTTCTATCATCACCTCACGTAACTGCTGACGAGTGAGATCTCGCGGTCGTGTGAGCACGGTCACCAGCGCCGGAAGCGTATTGCTCCGTTGTTGAATGAAGGTGGAGAATTCCTGCAGATAGTCTGCTGGTTGATTGGCTCTCCCGTAACCGCGCTCGACCCTTTGTAGTTGGTCTTCATGGTCGGAGATAAAGATCCGAGCCGCCACGCCATCCGTCTTGCGGTCTAAAATCTCACCAAGTTCGGCATGCTGTGTAAACCAGGCTCCAATGTCGGTCAATGGCATCTGGCGCAGATGGCGAACAAAATCACGAGGCGACATGCCCGCGATGGTCTCAAAGTCACGGAGATGCGCTTCACGCAACCGCTGTTGTTTCCGTTGCAGTTTGGCAATGAACTGATCACGCACCAGCTCACGTTCCTCATCCCCGGTGACGAGTCCGAGTTCGTGGACGAGCTGGGTGAAGGTCACGTGTGGATCTTTCACGACGGGTTGCATCGCCGTCATCCCTTGCAGCGCCTCATACATGCGCACGGCGTCGAAGATCCGAAAAGTATCCTTGCCAATCTCATCGCACAGGCGCGTGGCGCGCCCTAGCATCTGATCGAATAGAATACGGCTGTTGACCCGTCGCAAGAAGACTAAGTTACAGATTTCCGGCACATCGATCCCAGTCGTCAGTAGGTCCACGGTCACAGCGATGTTGGGATTGCGTTCGTTCTTGTAGCGACGAAGAAGTTGCAACGGTTTGTCTGCGTTGCCCGTGATTTTCATCACGGCGTCGTCATCCACCCCGCTGTACTGCTCTTGGAAGGCTTCCTTGAGCAGCTTTACGACGAGATCGGCGTGCGCGTCATTGACACAGAAAATGAGCGTCTTCTGCCGCGCCCCTGGGTCCAACTCCCGCGCCAAGACCTCACACACGACCCGGTTGAACGACTCGGTAATGACTTTACGATTGAAGTCTTCAACATTGATCTTGATTTCATCCGGCGTCGTAAACAGGTCAGGCTGTTGGCGGCGCGCATCCCACACCGTGACTTTGTCTCCAGCGTTCCAGGTAATGCCACCCTCTGAGAGTGCGGTCGCAATTTGCATGGGCGGCTCATGATCGACCAGAAAGCCATCAATCACGGCCTCACGGTAACTGTATGTGAAAATTGGCGGACCAAAGATTTGCGTGGTATGTAACGCCGGTGTGGCCGTGAGACCGATTTTGACAGCGGCAAAATGCTGATGGCAGGCGCAGAAACCTTCGTAGTCT
>CAZUFQ010000364.1:0-6977 GCA_964618735.1 uncultured Enterobacteriaceae bacterium | reverse complement strand
GCTTTGATATGCGCTCATCCCGCCTTCAGCGAAGATGTCGTACCACGAGGTGACGTGCAGCATCGGTACGCTCACGCTCGCGGCGTGACGGTTCACGTTGGCGCGATACCAGTATTCGCCGTCGTCGGCTTGTTTGATGTGTTCGGCAAAATAGGGCGCCGTTTCTTTGAGCAGCTCACCCCAATCCTTGATCGGAAGGTGGCGATACCATTTGTCGGTGAGCGGAGTAAAGGCGTTGAGGCCGAAGCGGGTCCTGCGAGGAATAGGAAACTCGCCGCCTTCGACGTACTCCTTCATTTTTTCCATCAAATCTCTGCGCTCCTGCCGCTTAAGCGTGTTGAGCCCTTTGAACATGGCGTAAGGAACCATCCATCCCCAGAGCGACACGCCGCCGGTGTGGTAAATCCAGCTGGCGTGATAATCCGACGAGGCCGAGACGGGAGCCATCACCTGTAGTGACGGCGGCATAGGGTCGTTGCAAGCGATCATGTATTGCGTGAGCCCTAGATAGGACTGGCCCGTCGTGCCGACGCGCCCGTTGGACCACGGCAGACGCGCGGCCCATTCGACGGCGTCGTATCCGTCATTGATTTCCTGGAAGATAGTGTCGTATTCGCCTTCGGACTCGAAGCGACCACGACAGTCCTGAATGACTGCGACGTAGCCATAACGGGCGTAAAGAGAATGGGGCCCGTTGGGATCATCCATGCCTCGCTTGCCATACGGGGTGCGGCTCAGTAGGACCGGAAACCGACCCGCCGCGTCCGGACGTATTACGTCTGCAAAAAGCGTCACTCCGTCCCGTGTCTTCATCGGAACATTCTTTTCGGTGACGACTCTGTATTCTGTACGCGCCTGCACAATCATGTTCGCCTCCTTTTTTATGCAGCTCGAACCCCCGAGCTGCATGCCTACGCATAGCGCAGTCATGCCCGCTGTTGCAAGAAGTGGTGCTGAAGAAGAGTAAGCGTTTTGCTGGGATTGCCTTTTCTTGCCAAAGGTAGAGGAAAGAGAGTAAAGAGGAGTCTATAACTGCTCCGCTAAGAGAGCAATCATAAAAAGGAGGAATACCGATGGCAACATATGCAGTAGAGCAGCTTGAGATCTTCGGCAAAGGGGTTCTGCAAGCCGAGGGCGTAGTGATTGACAAGGCAGGCTACGTGTACGGAGGGGGACGGAACGGCGTCATTTATAAAGTAAGCCCAGACGGGAAAGTGAGTGAACTCGTCACCCTGCCGAACGGTTCAATCCCTAATGGAATCACCATGGATCGAAACGGCGACTTGGTGTACTGCGACTTGGGAAAACAAGCAGTGATACGTGTGACACAGAGCGGCCAAGTGTCCCTGATTGCGGATCGGGTCGGCGACGTGAAACTTACGCTGCCCAATTTTGCTTCGTATGACGCTGAGGGAAACCTGTATGTGTCGAACACCAGCACGCGGGACATCAACACAGTCTTACCGGAACTATCAAATCCTGAGCCTAACGGCGCGCTCGTGCGCATTCGTCCTAACGGCAAGGGCGATGTCGTGGCCACCGGTATTTACGCCGCGAACGGCACGGCTATCGATCCCCAGGAAGAGGCGGTGTATGTCCTGGAAAGCTCGCGGAACGATTGTCTGCGGGTGGCGATCAAGAAGGATGGCACGTTTGGCAAAGCTGAAGTCTACTCAAAAGATTTTCCTGCGCTACCCGATGGCATGGCGTTTGACGTGGACAACAACCTCTACGTAACGCTGCCAGGATTCGCCAGGAACGGGACGCTGGCCCCAGCGAACCAAATTATCAAAGTCGATCCGCAGGGGAAGTGGTCGGTGTTAGTGGATGATCCCGAAGGAAAGAACCTTGTGCTTCCTACAAACTGCGCATTTGCTGGTCCAGGGCTACAGGACCTCTATTTTGCGAATCTTGAGGGCGACCATTTCAGTCGGCTGCATACGCCTTTCCGCGGGCATCCCTTGTATCATCAACGGTAAGTCAAACGTCATATTCGTCTCGATGCGCACCGCTCGTTCTGAGCGTAGACGCAGAGCGCGGAAGTCGAAGAACGTGCATACGCAGTAAAGACATGGTCTTCGATTTCCCCTGCGACAAATGTAGCAGGAGAGCCTCTCCACGCACACGCAATTGGAGAGGCCCAACAATACGGTCCTAGCGCACGGCATTGCTCGTCTAGGCAACCTGGCCGACCAGTCGACCTTGTCCGTGGATCAATTGATAGGATGTCTTGTCATGAGATCGCACCTCTCGTACTTCCTCCAGGCTACACTCTGGACAGATCACGTCGCCGCGCACCCGTACAGCGGTTTCTCCGCCTAGGCCGATCAATGAGCCGCCGGGAATTTCCTCGCAAGAAGTGAAGGCTGAATTGGCGCAGAGAAGCATGACAACAACGCCCACGCGCACTGTTTTTCTGAGAGTAGCCATACTGGACACCTCCTTGTGAAAGATAACATTGTTAAGCTGCATCCCGATGCTTCGCCGCCGTGGGCGCAGCCGGAGGTGCGAGTCTGGTCTTCTCAGACCAGCCGCAAGCCTTCTGACTTGATCCATATCTGTCTTCTTTATCAAGTTTGGATTTTTTTGTGCGGAACCAACTCAATGTGGCCAAAGATGAAGTCATGATCCATCCTTCGCGGCTACCGTCGCTTGTGGCGATCCAGAGGACCGTCACAGTCTACATAATCAACCCTATTGCGAGCGCCGCTATCACAAGCATGATGACAAACAAGAGCGGTCGCCAATCGCCATCCAAAAACCCGTCGATAAGCCACCAAAACATAAGCATCCCTCTTTCCTTTGGGTGATCTTCAGCTGTTGCGTGCTTGCCCCGTTCTTTGCAAAAGCCTTCCACCCTTGCTTTCCTCTCTCGCGCAGAAAATGAATTTCCCCAATATGCTTCAACAGAGCGCGCGCATCCGTAAAGTCGAGGAGCATAGTCGACAGCCCAAATAGATTCATGACGTTTTCCATAATTTCACCCCCTTTCAAGATTTTTGTTCGCTCCTGGTAACGTTGGGCGCCTCCGCCGTTTCTATGGTCACCCCCCTCCATGTTGCTTTTCGCTTGCAACTCCCCATTTTTTGTGACAGAAGGGTAAAACCAGATAGGGAGAATGTCCTGAGCAAAAAATGAAACGTTTCTGAGATTTTTCTGAGGAAAATATGGCGGGGCAGGAGCGACGACAGGTCAAGAAAACTAAGCCAGAGCCAGATCCCTCAAATCCAGAGCCTCTGCACATAGACGAGCAGAACAAGAAAGTCTGGAAAGGGGAGCAACTTCTTCGCTTGGCGAAAAGACCGTTCGAGGTGCTTTGCTATCTAGTCAAGCACAAAGGTCAATTAGTAGAAAAAGCGGAGCTACTGCGGACGTTTTGGGGGGCGGAGGTATATGAAGAAGCGCTCACCCGATGCATGTCGGATATCCGGAGCGCTCTTAAGGAGGACCCTAAATCTCCTTGCTACCTCGAAACCGTTCATGGTTATGGCTATTGTTTCATTGGTCCTTTCTTGACAGTAGCAAGTAAAAATGAAGAGCCCGAACCGCAGGCTGATTCCCAGGCTTCAACACCCAATGAGCAGGATGCAGCTCTTGGCGCTCAGAATAGCGCTCTAGCGCCTCACACCCTAGACCTCACGCTCAATGTAGTGGGCCGAGAGTCCGAACTGGAGCGACTGCATGAATGGTTGCAGAAGGCGTTAAGCGGCGAGCGACAGCTCGTCTTTGTCTCCGGTGAGGCGGGGGTCGGAAAAACAACTACCGTCCGTGCATTTCTCCACCAAGTGGTCGCGTTGGGCGGCGTCGCAATCGGCCGGGGACAATGTATTGAGCACTATGGACCGGGAGAGGCTTATTTACCGGTGCTGGAAGCGATTGGTCGCTTATGCCGCGACCCCCGCGGCGCTTTTCTGGTGGAGTGGATGAAGCAACATCTCCCTATGTGGTTGATGCAGCTCCCTACGCTCCTCAGTCCCTCTGCTCTTGAGGAACTTCACCGCAAGGTCCAGGGCGCCACCCGAGAGCGAATGTTACGAGAGATGAGCGAGGGGCTTGAGTTACTTACCCAGCAGTTCCCTTTTGTCATGGTCCTGGAGGACGTGCACTGGAGCGATGCGTCTACGCTGGACCTCTTGACCGCTCTTGTCCGGCGACCAGAACGCGCTCGATTATTGATCATCGCAACGTATCGACCGGAAGAGGGGCTCGCTGAGGGGCGTCCCCTTCGAGCCATGACGCAAGAGCTGCGAGGGCACGGGCTGTGTCAGGATCTTGTCTTAACGGTGCTCGGTGAAAGGGCTGTCGACGATTATGTGAAGCAGCGCTTTCCTGCGAGCGCTTTGCCGCCCCGCTTGCCTCAAGTGTTTCATCAGATTACCGGTGGTAATCCCTTATTTCTTGTTGCTGTGATAGACGAGTTAATTGCACGGGGCGTCATGGCGCAGCTCAATGGGTGTTGGATGTTGCAGGGCAGCGTAGACAAGGTGTCGGCAGAGATTCCCGAGAGCATTCGTCAACTCATTGGTAAACAGATCGAGCAGCTCAACCCTGTGGAACAGCAAGTCGTGGCGGCTGCCAGCGTCGCCGGACTCGAGTTCTCAGCGGCGGCGGTTGCTGCGGCGACTGAGATTGATGTAGCGGCAGTAGAAGCCTGCTGTACGGCGTTGGCGCAACGGCAGAATTTTCTACAACAGGCGGGGCTCAGCGAGTGGCCCGACGGCGTGTGCGCGGCTCGCTATCGTTTTCGTCATGCATTGTATCAGTACTTGTGGAATGAGCGTGTCACGATGAGTCAACTCCAGCGGTTTCATCAACGTGTGGGCGAACGGTTAGAGGCCGCCTATCGAGAGCGAGCGCATGAAATTGCTGCTGAACTGGCCGTGCACTTCGAGCAGGGGCGGGATGTAGTACGAGCGGCCCACTACCACACGCGGGCGGTAGAGAAAGCAATTCGGTCTTATTCCTATCAAGAAGCGGTGATGCATCTTAAAAAAGGACTGGAACTCCTTAACACTCTGCCCGACACGCCGGAACGCGCACAGCAGGAGTTAGCGTTACGCACGACCTTAGGAATTTCTCTGCAAGCGATCCGTGGGTATGGGAATCCAGAAGTTGAGCAAGCCTATGTACGTGCGCAAAAACTCCTTCAGCAAGTGCGTGAACCGGCGCAACTCTTTCGCGTGTTGTTTGGGTTATGGCAATTCCACCTTGTCCAAGCGGAATATCAAACCGCGCGAGAGCTCGGGACACAACTGCTCAATCTGGCAGAGAACGCTCACGATACTGGGCTCCTTGTAGAAGCGCATGGCGCTGTTGGCGTCACGCTTTTTCATCTGGGGGAGACGCAGGAAGCTTGCTCGCACTTGGAGCAGAGCACGAGTCTGTACGAACCAGATCGGCACCGCACTCATGTTCAGGTCTATAGTCAGGATCCGTGGGTTGCCTGTCGCTCTTATTCCGGTCAGGCGTTGTGGCTTCTGGGTTATCCGGATCAGGCTCTGCAAAGGACCCAAGAAGCCTGGCGTTACGCGCAAGAGTTAGCGCATCCTTTTAGTCAAGCGTTCGCGCTCCACGATATGATCCTCATCCGGCAGTTCCATGGGAATGTGCCTGTCGTGCAACAAGAAGCTACAGCGTTGCTGACGCTCTCACGCGAACATGGCTTTCCTATGTGGGAGCTGGCCGCGATAGGGCTCCAGGGATGGGCGCATGCGGAACTAGGACAACCGGGAGAAGGACTTGACTTGATGCAGCAAGGCTCCTCTCTCCGACGAGACATTGGCACGAGACTACGCATTCCTTATCATCAAACGCGACTCGCCGAATTGTATGGTAAAGCCGGACAGTCTGCCGAAGGATTGGCCCAGCTCGAGAAGGCGTTCGCGCTCAGCAAGATCACTGGAGAATGCTGGTGGGAAGCCGAAATGTATAGAATCAAAGGAGAGCTCTTACTGCAAAAAAAGCGGAAGGACTGAGGTGCAGAAACGAGTTCCGCCTCTAGTCTTTCAAGAGCGATTTTGTTTCACAACGTCTTGAGGTATTCCAGTAACGCATTCTTCTCAGGCTCTCCTAACGTCGTGCCGAAAAGGTGTCCTCCGTTACCGTTGCCAGGCTCATGCGTGTCAAAGAGAGAAAACTTTCGCTTAATCCCTTCTCCTATCGTTTCATCGGCTACATTGGCGAGAAAGCCAACCTTCTTGGAGTCAAGCACATCGTAGCCTCGATAGAACTGTCGTGGACGCTGCTCTGGCGGTTGTAGAAGATCATAGAGCGTGGGCACAGAGCCATTATGAAGATAGGGCGCTCGCAACCAAACGCCGTCGAGCGGCAGGGCCACATAGCCGTCGGTCTTGCGCGATTTTGACAAATGCCAGCTAAAGCCTCTGACCGCGTTCTTCTGCTCCACCGCTTCGTGTGTCCAGGAGCGGAGTCGAGCAGAGTCCGTGCCCACTTCCGTTAACGGAATAACCTCCCCTAAGCGAGTTGGCCTGCCGTCTTCCTTTTTTCCGTGACATGCTGCACAGTACTTCATATAGCTAGATCTTCCCTGTTCTACCTGTTTCTTCTGTTTCTCCTGTTCGTCTGAGGAACGGGGTTGGAGTTCGGGTGGATACTGAGGGGGAGAGAGTTTTTGTAAGTAATCCTGAAGACGCGCTAACTCTTTATCTTTAACTGAGGCCAGCGTTTTCTTGGGCGTCCCGGTGATCAACGCCTCTGCTTGGATCGCTTCGACCAGAGACAAGTGATTCCCATCCCAGTTGCGAGCCTGAGCCGGATCGAGTCGCCATATTGCCGGTATGTCGACCGTACCGATTGACTCATCAGGCGGCATTGCCTACAGCCTGATTTTTACGGCGTTCACCGCATCGAAACGACGGTATCCCCAGGAGGGTTGGTTTTCCACAACAGCAAATTGGTCCCGCTGTTCCAGGACACCTTGGCGTTTAATCGGGGAAAACAGGGAATCGCCAAAGATA
>CAZUFQ010000363.1:4708-7001 GCA_964618735.1 uncultured Enterobacteriaceae bacterium | reverse complement strand
ATTGCGGCTTTCGGCTCGCATGATAGAAAAGAGTCAATGCACAAGAGACCCGAGAGCCTCACAACAGCGGGGCGACACTGTTCCGTCGCCCGCACGTTGGAGATTTTGTCTAACGCCTGGACCTTCTTGGTCGTTCGCGAGGC
Organism: uncultured Enterobacteriaceae bacterium; assembly: GCA_964618735.1. Classification (GTDB taxonomy): domain Bacteria; phylum Desulfobacterota; class Binatia; order Bin18; family Bin18; genus SYOC01. The sequence continues at coordinate 6,858 of CAZUFQ010000363.1, read as the reverse complement.
GTTCTTTGGCATCCGCCGGTTTCAAGACTTCCAAACTGAACTCGGGATTCCGCGCGCTACTCTGACTGATCGCCTCCAGCGGCTTACTGCCGCCGGCATCTTCAAACAAATCCGCTACCAGACTTCTCCGGATCGGTTCGAATACAGACTGACCGACAAGGGAATTGACCTCTACCCAAGCTTCCTGGCCTTGATGCGCTGGGGAGATCAATGGCTCTGGCGTGGAAAGACGCCACCGTTGGCGCTCTTTCACAACAAGTGTGGTCAATGGATCGAACCAGTGACTGTATGTTCGCGCTGCGCCCGGAGAATCAAGCCAGAGCAAGTCAGTTACCGCGACGGCTCTGGAGCTGGTCGCTCGTCCGCGTCGCCGCGTCAGCGCGTACGCCGCGTTTCTGATCCGGAGAATTTTTTGCGCGGTCGGCGCTGCTCGGTCGCTCGTACGTTGAAAATCATCGGCGACCGCTGGAGTTTTCTCGTGATTCGCGAGGCGTTTTTTGGGGTGCGCCGCTACGATGAGTTACAGCACAATTTGCGTATAGCAACTAATATCCTTGCTGAGCGCTTGCAGTGGCTGGTCGCAGAAGGCATCTTTTTTCGCTCGCCCTATCAAGAGCGTCCTGAAAGGTTCGAATACCGCTTTACCGAGAAAGGGAAGGACCTCTACGCGAGTATGATTGTCATGCTGCGATGGGGCGATACGTGGTTGAGTCCCCATGGCCCACCCCTCATCTTGCACCATCGCGAGTGCGAGCGCGATTTCCATCCGGTGGTTGCCTGCAGCCATTGTGGCGCACAACTCAATGCCCGAGCCGTGAGTTACGCGAGTAGCTCTCCAGGCCAGCTGGCGCGCATAACGATCGGCGTACCTGGTGAGACCTTGCGGAGCCCGGCGGGAAAATAAACGACAGCTCCCTCTTTTCGGATCTCTCTTCTCAGTAGCGGCTCTTTCCTCGACTATTGACTTGCATAACTGAACTGATATAAGGGCGCGGTCATGCCCAAGCCCGTCCTTATCAATGCCGGGTAAAATGAAAGGAGTTAACAATGTCTCAAGGAGCGCCTGTTCCAAGTTTTCAGCCGAAGGGTTTTGCCGGATACCAAGACGTCTCAATCACGCGGAGCCATGAGGGCCGTGTCGCCCACATCACCTGGAACCCAGCGAAGCGCTTGAATCCACTGACGGTTGCCCTCACCGATGAACTCGTGGCCGCCGTCGAAGAGGTTAGAGGGGACGAAAAGCTGCACGTCGTGATTTTCCGCGGCGCGGGCGGCTATTTCTGCTGCGGCGATGATCTGGTCGAGATGTACGACGGCCTCTGGGGGAACCCCAATCAGGTCATGCGCCGCATCCGCTACTACCAACAGTTCGCCCAGCAAATCGAGGAACTCGATAAGACCACGGTCGCCGTTGTTGAGGGCTTCGCGCTCGGCGGTGGGCTCGAGACGGCGATGGCGTGCGACTTCATCCTCGCGGCCGAGAGCGCTCAATGGGGTATGCCTGAGGTGGACAACGCCATGACCCCAGGTTGGGGCGGCACGACGCGTATGATCCGGTATATCGGTCGCCGTCGCACGAAGGAAGTGAATATGATCGGCGCGTTGCGCTCGGCTCAAGTCGCCGTGGAGTGGGGCCTGTTCAACCGCGCTGTGCCGGATGATCAGCTTGACGCCGAGGTCGAGCAGTTAATCCAAGTACTGCTCTCGAAGAACCAGCAAACCCTGCGGCAGCTGAAGTTTGTCCTGAACAAGAACGCCGATGCCGACATGGCGACGGCGCTAGCGTTCGAGGCCATGAATGAGGTAATCACGTCGGCTGTCAACTGGGACCCGGCGACGCCGCGCATCCCGGACGCCGAGCCCGGGAAGGGACTGGAAGCCTTCGCCAAGAAGAACGACCTCTGGAACAAACGTCGCGACCTGGCGAGGAAGTTCTGGGTAGACGAACGGTAGTAGGGTCGCCACTGTGAGCTCTCTGCGTCCGCAGAGCCAGCGCTGTTGCGGGCCATCATTGGCGACCCAGCAGCTTACGAGGTGATGCCGCGATAAGAACCGAACTCGTTGCCCCGATTGCCGAACTCGTCCGCCGCCACTTCGCAATCTTGAAGAAAACTGGACGGCGCGCGAACGTTCCTTATGATAGCTGATGC
>CAZUFQ010000363.1:0-4698 GCA_964618735.1 uncultured Enterobacteriaceae bacterium | reverse complement strand
TCACGGCGGCGACGTCCTGGCGGACATAATCCCAGGCATTGCTCAACACTTGGCCCAGGAGGGTATGAAACTGGTCTTGGCGGATATTGAGGAGCAACCATTGACAGAGATGGAAAAGGAGCTGCAGACCACAGGCGCCCACACCCTTGCGGTCGTGACAGATGTGTCCAAGAGGGACTCAGTGTTCGCCCTCGCGGACCGGGCGTTTACGACCTTTGGCGCCGTCCATATTCTCTGCAACAACGCTGGGGTCTCCGGCGGTCTCGGTCATGTGTGGGAGATTCCTCAACAGGACTGGGACTGGATCATGGCCGTGAATTTCTATGGCGTCTTGTACGGCGTCCAAGCCTTTGTCCCACGCATGATCGCCAATAACGAAGAGGGCATCATCATCAATACGACTTCTGTCGTCGGATTGACCACCGGCACTACGTCTGCCTACGGGATCACCAAGCATGCCATCGCTCGTCTGACAGAAGGGTTGCATTACGATCTGCAAGCAGCGGGGTCAAAGCTCAAAGCCGCGCTGCTTGTGCCTGGTGCGACGGCCACCAATATTTTGTACGCCGATCGCAATCGACCGGAGAAGCTCACGATTCCCCGAGACGAAAAAGCGTTGACGGCGCTCGTAGAGCGACGACGCCTCCGTCACGAGCGCATGCAGCAGATCGGTATGAAGCCGGAGGAGGTCGGAGCTATTGTGGTCCAGGCCATCAAAGACGGACGCTTTTACATTTTGGCGGATCCCGAGCGCACCAAGCAGTTCGTGCGTTTGCGGATGGAAGGCATTCTCAACGAGACGGGGCCAAGCCCAGAGGCGGGAGTGTAAGGGGCTCTCGATGTTCGAATCTCTTGTAAAAATTGGCGCAGGAACATAAGCTGCCATCGACCTGCAGAAAAGGAGGATAGTATGGCAACCAAAAGTACCGAAGCCCAAGTACAAGAAGTAATCGATCGGGAGGCGATCCGCACCTTGCCCCTCCGCTATTGTGATTGTGTCTGGCAGAAGGATCTCGATGGTTATGTGAACCTTTTTACCGAAGATGGGGCGATGTCGACTAACGATCCGAGCCTGCCGCGAGCGCAAGGTCGCGAGGGACTACGCAAAATGATCGGTGAGGGGCTAGACGCGATGAGGCCACGGCCCTTCATTCATAATCATGTCATCGAGCTGCTGGGACCGGACCGCGCTAAAGGAAGGTGTTATGTCGAAGTGCGGTTAGTACGGGACGGCAAGAAGTGCTTGATGACGGGATGGTATAGCGATGAGTACGCTAAGGTAGGCGAAGAGTGGAAGTTCAAATCCCGCCAGATCACTGTTGAGTCGTTTGGGCCAGTGAACGAGTAGAAGGAAGGAGGCGGAGCTGTGAAACGCGGAATGCAGAATGATGAACAGAAGCTAAAAACACAAGGGGACGAGCCTGCTTTTGTTCATCATTCATCGTTTAGCATTCATCATTCCTAAGGAAACGAGCGGCGACGTTTCGGGCAAACTCGGCGATGATCGTGTCCGCTTGCTTGCGGATCACTGATTGTCCAAATTCCCCGAGTTTGCCTAAGAGCCGCGCCTGTGTCTGTATAACCAGTTCTGTCGCTGTCGGATTGCTCTCGACCAGAGTCATATCGGCGGGGATGTGGATACCCCCGCCCACGCGACGATCAGTCGCCTCAGCTCGCGCCACGGTGCGCCACTGCTGCTGATCACGTTCCTGAATGGTCATCACTCCTTGCAGCGTGAGGTGAATCGGCCCGACCTTGACCCTCATCCGGCCGGCATACTGATTATCTCCACTAGCAGTGATACTCTCGACCCCGGGCGCGCAACTCACCATCCGCGGCACGTCTATAAGAAACTGCCACAGCGCTTCCCGTGCGACTGGGATAGTGCAACGATGCTCAAAGTTCATGCGGCGCCTTCCCTTGCTCGGATCTGAGCAGCCGCTTGCGTTAACGCCCGCCGAACGAAGACCACCGCCATATCTCGCTTATATGCGGCCGAGCCGCGAACGTCTGAGATCGGGTCAACTTCATCAATCGTCAGTGCCGCGGCATCAAGAAACGTTCCGGGAGTCCCCGCCTGGACACGTCGCGCAGTTTCCACTGCGCGGGTCAGCACTGGCGTGTGCACGGCCGCCGCCAGGCCCAGGGCGACACGTGCGTGGGTAATGCGGTCGACCTCCATCGTGACCCGCGCCGCGACTGCTACGGTGGCGTAGTCATCGCGAGTCTGGGGTAGAAATTTGATAAAAGCAAAACCGCTGTTCGCCGGCTGCTGAGGAATGACTACTGTTGTGACGAGTTCCTCCGGTTCTAAGATCGTCTCGTAATACCCGGTGAAGAACTCACAAATAGAGACTGTGCGCGCACGTTGCTGTGAGCGAATTTGCACTTGGGCGTCGAGCGCCATGAGCGCAGGCGGTGTGTCCTGGTTCGGGTCTGCATGCGCGAGTGCGCCGCCGATCGTCGCCATAGCGCGAATACGTACGCTGGCGACGTGCCGGAGGGCGTCGACCAGCAAGGAAGCATGGTTTCGCACGAGTGAAGATGTTTCAAGCATTCTATGGGTGCAAAGGGCGCCGATCCGCAAGGCGCCGTCGTAGTCGACATCGCGAAGCCCCGTCAGACGACGGAGCCCGATGAGATAGGTAGGCTGGACGAGTCGTTGCTTCATTAAGTTGACTAAGCCAGTTCCGCCCGCGATCACCTTTGCTTCATCCCCATAGCGGTTGAGGGCCGCCAGCGCCTCATCGATATCTGCAGGTTCAAGATAGGTGAATCCGATCATGGCGTGCTCTTCCCTTCAGTCGCCGCCTGGATCGACTCGATAATTTTGTAATAACCGGTGCAGCGGCACAGGTTGCCCATCATCCACGTTTGTATCTCCTCTTTCAACGGATGCGGATTGACATCCAAGAGCGCCTTAGCCGCCATGATTTGACCGGGCGTGCAGATCCCGCACTGGAAACCGCCATATTCGATGAAGGCTTGTTGCAGAGGGTGTAAACGATCGTCCTGCGCCAGGCCCTCGATGGTGGTGACGTCACAGCCGTCCGCCATGACCGCCAACGCAATGCAGGAACTCACTGGTTGTCCGTCTAACAACACTGTGCAGGCGCCGCAGACGCCCACGCTGCAGCCTTCTTTCGTGCCGGTGAGATTTAGATCATAGCGGAGCAAATCGACGAGGAGCCGGTTGTCAGGAATCTCACGCGCCACCAATTGGCCGTTCACGCGCAACTGCACCGTTCTCATCGCTTGCCCTCCTTTGCCTGTAGCCCGGCGTACACTTTCTCTGCGGTGATCGGTAAATCCGTTAGTCGCACTCCTACTGCAGCAAAGACCGCATTGGCAATAGCTGCGGGAACGGCGACATTACTCAGCTCGCCGATGGCCTTGCCGGCATAGGGCGCTGGACCGGCCTTGGTCTCGACCAGCACGGTGGTCAATTCTGGGATGTCCATGGCTGTAGGCAGTTTATAGTCTCCCAGGTGTAGGGTAGTCACGGCGCCATCTTGCACTTGTAAATATTCAGTGAGCGCTTGACCAATTCCCTGCACCACACCGCCTTCGATTTGTCCTTGATGTGTAAGTGGGTTGAGGACCGTGCCGACGTCGAGCGCGGTTATGAGTTTGCGGAGTTGGATTTGACCCGTCTCAGGATCTACCTCTACCTCGGCAACCTGAGCACAGAAGGATGTGACCTCAACTGGATTCCCAGGGAGGTAACTGCCTGTGCAGGTAAGCCGAGTAGCACCTTGCTCCTCCGCCCAAGTCATCAACGGCGCCAGCTCCAGGCTGCGTCCATCATCCATAAAAAAGCGGCCGGAGCGCAGCTGCAGCTGCGTCGGGGCGCAGTTCAAATGGTGCGCCGCCAAAGAGAGAAGGGCCTGTTTGAGTTCACGCGCGGCTGCAAGCGTAGCCAGACCGGCGGTATGCGTCAGGCGACTGCCGCCGGCGCCGACCTCGTACGCGGCGGTATCTGTATCCCCCTGGACCACTATCACTGTTGTCAGCGGCAGTTGAAGTTCCTCGGCGACGATCTGCTGCAGCACCGTGTAGGAGCCAGTGCCAGTGTCAGCCGCGCCGGTAAGCAGCGTCAGTTTAGCGTCGGCATCAATGCTAAGCGTTACGCTCGATGGACCAAAGGCGCCGGGTTCACGATCATACATGCCGATGCCCCGTCCTACATGAGGGGCTTTCTCCGCGCCCCAGCCAGCCGCCTGTGCAGCGGCCAGCAAGGTCTCTTTGCTGCGGATATGCCGCCAGCGCTCACCCAAAGGTGAGGCGTCGCCTTCGACCAGTACGTTACGCAGACGAAACTCTAAAGGATCAAGGCCCAGCTCGTACGCGATCATGTCCATGTGACTTTCGACCGCAAAGATAGTCTGTGGTGCGCCCGGCGCGCGCATGTGGCCAGCCGGGACGGTGTTGGTGTATACCCGCAAACACTCGATCTCGATATGCGGCACGCGATAGGGACCGCCAGCATGTACGCCCCCGTGTACGGTATGCAGGGGAACAAACGCCCCGTAGGCCCCGCAGTTGAAAATCAATTTCGCCTGCCGGGCTGTCAGCTGACCATCTTGAGTGACGCCGGTCCTCAGGGTCATCACCGCTGCGTGGCGCGGATTGCCAGCCATTAGCTCCTCGGTATAGCTCATCACCATTTTCACTGGCCGACCGGAGTGTTGGGCCAGG
>CAZUFQ010000362.1:0-7014 GCA_964618735.1 uncultured Enterobacteriaceae bacterium | reverse complement strand
GTGTACTGGACGGACGGCCTCACGTATTTCGGCATGCGCTCCGGCCTGATCGAGTACATCCTTCGCGTCATGGCTCTCGCCGCTATAGCTGTCGGCCCCACGGCGGTCGCGTCGGGAGTTGTGTTGCCTGCGCTCTGGGCCTCCTGGGGCGAGCCCGAGAGCGCCGCCCATCCTCTCGGCGATTTATCGGCGGCAAATGCATTCGGCAGTGTTTGTGGCGCAGCCGCCACCGGTTTCTTCTTCGCTCCAGTCCTCGGGGTGCGCAGCAACCTGCTCATCGCTGCTGTCTCGTACCTCGTGCTTGCCGATCTGTTGACGCCGTTACAGAGTTATTTCCGCGCGCTCATGTATGGCGTCTTGCTGTTCATCATTATCTTTGACCCAGTGCGCGCCCCTCTCATCCATCTCCGTCCTCAAGCTGAAACGCTGCAAGCGTTAACGGAGGGAAACCATGGCGTTGTCAGCCTTGTGGAAACCGAGGGAGATCGTCGACGCCGTGTCGATACTTATTACGGCCTGGGCGGGAGCACGGCGGCGACAAGTGACCGGTGTCCAGGCTTTCTCCCATTACTGCATCACCCTAACCCGTGCCGCGCCGCGTTTATCGGCCTCCCAACTGGCGTCAGCGCTAGCGCAGGTCTAGCGCTCGGCATAAACGACACAACGGTCGTTGAGCTTGTCCCTGAAGTAGCAGAAGCGGCCCGATCACACTTCGGCGTCTGGAATGCACATCTGCTCGAACGGTCCGACGTGCGTCTCATCCTTGATGACGGTCGCCATTATCTGGCGGTCACATCCGAACGCTTCGATGTCATCGTGTCTGATCTCTTTATCCCCTGGCACGCTGGAACTGGAAACCTTTACACGCGTGAGATGTACGACCTTGCTGCTCGCCGACTGGCGCCCGGTGGTCTTTTTTGTCAGTGGCTGCCCCTTTATCAACTCACCCAAGAAGAGTTCGACATCATTGCCCATACGTTTCTCACCATTTTTCCGCAGGCAAGTTTGTGGCGTGACGATTTCTATCCAGATCGGCCCGTGGTAGCGCTTATCGGTCAGCTCGCTCCACAGCCTGTCGAGCTTGCACGAGTGCGTGAAGTACTGCTCCGACTCCCCGACTGGAGCCGGGACCCCCAGCTTGCAACCTCGCAAGGGTTTCTCATGCTGTACGCGGGCGATCTCACTGCCGCGGCTGAACTCTTCACTTTTGCTTCACTCAACACCGATGATCGCCCACTGATCGAATTTCTCGCGCCCCGATTGACGCGCATCAACGCAGCCGGAGACAAGGACTGGTTCACCGGCGAAGCGCTCGCAGCTTTTTATGACGCCTTAGATGCACGTCTGGCCAATAGCCCCGGCCCTTTCCTCCCAATGTCTGAGGAGGTCCGGACCGCTCGCCGCGCAGGGACTGCGCTCTTTCATTACGCCCTTGCCGCCGCCCAGCATGACGATGTCACAGCTGCTCGGTTCCAGGCAGAGGTAAGCGCGCTCGTGCCGACGGTGATCCGCGCTGCTGACATAGAAAACTCAGCCACACCTCGTCAAGAGTTAGCAGGACTGCGAGCTGAGCAGGAACAGGTGCGCCGTCGCCTTGAGGAAATGGAGCGGCAACTTGAAGAACTCACAACAAGAGAGGATGAGTCGCAATGAGAGGCTAGAGCAAATTGTAATTGGATTTACTACGGCGCGGGGTCTCTCGTGCTTCAACAAGCTCAGCACGAACGGGTTTTTCCTTAGCGGGAGAGCTTTTTCCGTTCACCCTGAGCCTGTCGAAGGGTGAATCAATGGCGAAAGACAAATGCAAACCGCCCTAGTTGTAGGGGCGGTCCTGTGTAACCGCCCGGTCCTTGTGGGCCGACACCCTTCGGCAAGCTCAGGGCAGGCTCCAGGTCGGCCCCTACGTCGGACCGATAGGGCGTGTACTCATCTCGTGGCGTTGACAATCTCGTTCTCAGGCTCTGCCTGGGAACGCAATTATCCCCCACGAATCTTCCCTCTGCCCTCAGTCCCGACGCTCCCGAGTCCTGAACAGGCCGCTGCCCCTTCTCAACGTTTTCCCATAGAGGGGGGAAGCTCCACAACTCCAAACCAATACTGACGGAGCGCCTCCATAGTTTTGACCAACCCTACAAAAGTGTTTGGCTTGCTGATGTAAGAGTTTGCGCCCACATCATAACAAGCTTGGATGTCCTCTATTGCTTGGGAAGTCGAAAAGACGATAACGGGGAGAGCCCGCATGGTAGGATCAGCTTTAATCTCCTGCAACACTTCCCGGCCGTTTTTCTTGGGCAAATTGAGATCCAGGAGAAGCAGCCCGGGACGCGGCGCGCTGGCTGGGTCGCTATACTTGCCGCGATAGTAGAGATAATCCAACGCCTCTTCCCCATCCTCCACAAAGTACAATTCGTTAGCCCACTGATTGACTTCTATCGCTTTTTCTACTAGCTGGCGGTCTTCAGGATCGTCCTCGACGACTAAGATCCTGCCGAATTTTTCTACTCCCTCCATACAACACCCCCAGATACTGCTTGTCTCAGGGGAGGGTGATCAGAAACAGAGCACCCTGGCCTGGGGCTCTCATCGCGATGCCTTGATCCTCCTCCACGTTGCCATGCTTATGGCGCAGAACCGCTCTCATGTCGCTGACTCTCTAGGGTCGACAAATATGAAGACGCGAGAACAGTTGACAATTAACTTTCAGCCTTGCCCATTAACGCGCCTACCAATCTCTTCATTCGTAGTATAGCGCTACAGTTTTGTTAGCCAAGGTAGGAATGACCACAACCGCACAGGTGATACCAGATCCTCTTTGAAAGTAGAGTTTCGAGCCGCAGGCAAGGTGCTTCAGCATCTTGTTAACACTTGAGACAAGAGAGGATCTTCTAAGAAAGGGTGGGGTTTATTCAAGCAATGCTCCTCCCTCCCGTTGAGATTTTCAGACGCCGCTGCTCTTCAGCCCGTGTTAGGCCTCATGTTGTCAAGGGTAAGAACACCGTAAAACAGGTTCCTTGCCCCGGCGTGCTGACGACCTCAATGCGCCCGGCATGCGCCTCGATGAGAGTCTTCACAATGAACAGCCCTAGCCCGGTTCCTTCATACTGACGATCTTTGTCGGCGCGGCGATACTTCTCGAATAGCAGAGGCATTTCCGCTGGAGCGATCCCGGGACCGGTATCCGCCACAGTGATAATGATATGCGTAGGAGTGGAGGTAGAACAGAGAGTGATGCGTCCGTCGGTGGGCGTGAACTTCAACGCATTATGCATAAGATTGGCCACTACCCGCTCCAGCGCCAGTGCATCTCCTGGGATCAGGGGCAGATCATTCTGCAGTTGCACCTCCAGCGTGAGCCGTCGCACCCGCGCCAACGACTCGTAGTGACCTATGATCCGCCGGAGCAGGTCATTGATCGCCAAGGGCTCTCGGGCCGTGAGGAGCTGACCTGCCCCTACCCGCGCATTCTCCAGATAATTGGTGACGAGCGCTTGAATGGTAAGGACATCGCCAGTGAGTTTCTCCAAGAACTCCTGAGCTTCAAGCGCCCCTTGCTCGGGAAAGCTCTCACGGACTAGATCGGCATATCCCAAGATCGCTCCCAGCGGATTGCGAATGTCATGAGTGAGCATGGCTAGAAAGTCGGCTCGCTGGGCTGCCAGCTGCTGCTCAACCCGGTGTCGCTCACAGGCATAACGCAGCGAACGCCCCAGCAGGGCGGCTGTAAGTTGCCCTTTCACTAGGTAATCAGTGGCCCCAGCATGCATGGCGGCCAGGTCAACCCTACGGTCGCCTTGGCCCGTCAAGAAAATGATTGGTTCCTGGCATCCTTGCGCCCGGGCCGCCTGCAGTACGTCCAAGCCACTGTCTGGGCCCAACCGATAGTCGAGCAGATAAACATCATACTCACGACGCGTCATAGCGTTCAGAGCGGCAGCAGAGTCCGTCACCCAGTCCAACGAGAACGTTCCCTCTTCACTCGTCATCAACAAATTCTTGGTGGTGAGGTAAGAAGCCCGGTCATCATCAATAAGCAACACGCGCAACGAGGCTTGCTCCATGTCAGCCCTCACCTTCCGCTCGCTCTCCTTGTGAAGAGAGCCGCTTTCGCACACGCTTTTGGTCATACAAATGCTGATCGGCCTTGTTCATCAAGGCTTCCAGCGACAGCGGCTGCAAGGGATCAGCAACCGCCACGCCGAGATAAAGGGCCCCCTGCAGCTTCGCGCCCGCGCTTCCTGCAGCACGTCTAAGCCCGGAGTCTTTCCCTAGCTGATAATCCAGGAGATAGAGGTCGTAGTGGTAGCGCTCCATCTGCTCCAGGGCGGCGTCCGTCGTCGCGCTCCACTCCAGCGCGAGGCGGCCGTCTTCCATCTGCCCGAGCATTCTGCGCGTCACGACATAGTCGTCCTCGTCATCATCAATCAGCAGAATGCGAATGGGGGAGTTATCCATCTCAGCTTCTTCTCCCAGACGAAGGGAGTCCCGCAGTACCAAACCAATACTGACTGACTGCACGCATGGCCCTAATCAGACCAGCAAAGGTGATCGGCTTCGTAATGTAGGAGTTGGCCCCCAAATCATAACAGTCCCGAATGTCGTCTTCGGAATCTGAGGTAGTCAGCACGATGACGGGAATAGACCGCAGGGCGGGATCGGCTTTGATCTCCTGCAGCGCCTCTCGTCCATCTTTCCTCGGCATGTTGAGATCGAGAAGGAGAAGGCCGGGGCGCGGCGCGGAAGCAGGATCATGATATTTGCCGCGATGATATAAGTAGTCCAACAACTCTTCTCCATCTTCTACAAAATGGAGATCGTTGGCTAAGTTATTCACAATGAGCGCTTCCTTCGTCAATATGCGATCTTCGCTATCATCTTCAGCGACTAAAATGGTCACTAGGATTCCTTCGTCACTCATGCAGCCCTCCGTGTCGTAGGTTCGCGCCGCAGGGGCAGAGTGATCACAAACGTCGAGCCTCGACCTGGAGCACTCTTGGCGGTGAGCTGCCCCTCATGCCGCTCGACGATCTTACGGCAGATGGCCAATCCCATGCCAGTCCCTTCGTATTCCTGACGCCCGTGGAGACGCTGAAACGGCTGAAAAATCCGCTCCAGATATTTTTCGTCAAAACCAATGCCATTATCCTCTACAACGATACAACAGCGCCTAGTCTCCAGCGAGGGTTCGGCCCCAGGCTGATGTTGGCGGTACACTTTGACCAGGGGGGGCTCCTCTTTCCGGTGGAATTTGAGCGCATTGCTAATGAGGTTCTGTAACAATTGGTGCATTTGAGTTGGATCAGCTTCAAGGATTGGCAGTTCACCGACTTCTACGCGTCCACCGGACTCTTGTATCCGCGTTTCGAGATCGACCTCTACCTCGCGCACGACTTGGGTAAGGTCCACAGACACGAACGGTTGCCCCTTGGTGCTTACCCGCGAGAGCATCAAGAGGTCCTTGATCAAGCTGCGCATCCGTCCTGCGGCCTGCGCAATCCTCTCCAGATAGTCCCGGCCCTGCGGGTCAAGGGTCTGCGCATAGTCGGTGAGGAACAAATCGACAAAGGTCTGCACCTTCCGCAACGGCTCCTGTAAGTCATGTGAGGCCACCGAGGCAAACTGCTGCAAGTCAACATTGGAGCGGGCGAGTTCCTGCGCTTGTTTGGTGAGCATCTCTTCCAGTTGCTTCTGTTTCATCATGTCAATGGCTATGCCTGCGAGGAGCTTCTGTCCGGAGGCTCCTTGGATCGGAAATTTGATCGACAGCCAGGGATGAGGCCCGTCCGCCTCAGGGATCATTTCCGTGAATTCAGCGGGGCCGTCATTGGTAAGAACCTTCAGGTCATTTTCGCGGAGTTGCTGCACCAACTCCGTCGACCACAGCTCCGCATCCGCCATGTCGCGCCAATCGAAGCGATCGCGGAAGCGCTGCTCGAACATCTTGTTGGCGTACAGGTAGCGCCCATTTTCGTCTTTAATGAAAGCCACGGCAGGACTGTTATCCATGAAGGCCTGGAAGCGTTCCTGGCTTGCTCGCAGCTCTTTCTCCATCCGCTTGCGGATCGTGATATCTTGAGTCTGTGAGACAAAGTAAAGCGAAGCGCCGCTAGCGTCGCGGACCAGCGAGACGCCGAGTAAAATCCAGACGCTGTCGCCGTTCTTGTGAAGGTAACGCTTTTCCAGCTGGTAGGTGTTGCGTTCCCCGGCGAGCATTTGGCGGGTATACTGCAGATTATTCTTTAGATCGTCTGGATGCGTGGTGGCCTGGAATGTGGTGGCCAGCAATTCATGCTCCTCATAGCCAAGCATCGCGCAGAGGCTCTGGTTGACGCGTAAGAAGCGGCCGTCGGGGTCCACCAACGCCATCCCAATCGCGGCACCGTCAAACGCGCGGCGGAAGCGCTCCTCGCTCTCGCGCAGCGCCTCTTCCGCCTGGCGGCGCTCGGTGATGTCCCGAATGGAGCCGGCCATGCGGACGGGATTTCCCGCTGCATCCCACACGGCTTCCCCACGGGAATGAAACCACCGATACTTCCCCGTTCTGGCCCGCAGCCGGTACTCCACGTCATACGGCCCTTTGTGCGCCAGGTGGTCGTGCATCGCCTGTGTAGTTTTTTCGCAGTCATCTGGATGAAGATATGAGATCCATCTCTCAGAAGAGAGGGGAACTCTACCTTCTGGGGAGCCTAGCAAGGCCTTGTGGTGAGAGGAATAGTAGACGTCGTTGGTGACGAGATCCCAATCCCACAAGATATCTTGCGTCCCGCGCAACGCCAGCGCCAGCCGTTCCTCGCTCCGGCGTAACATCTCCTCCATCTGTTTGCGGCTTGTAATATCTTGAATCTGAGATACAAAGTATAGTGGTTCCCCAGAGGGGGTGCGAACGAGCGAGACGCGCAGCAAGATCCAAATAATATGACCCCGCTTATGAATTGAGCGCTTTTCCAACCGGTTGGGTGAAATTTCCCCGGTAAAGATCTTGCGGATTAGGGCAAGACTAGGCCCAAAAACTAATGG
>CAZUFQ010000361.1:0-7014 GCA_964618735.1 uncultured Enterobacteriaceae bacterium | reverse complement strand
CGTTAACTTCTCTGACGCATGCGGTGCAACAGGCGTAGACTGCTGCGCTCGGCTTTGGTCACCGTCATCCTCCCCAAAAGACTCTGCACTGCTGGACAAGCCAGCAGCAGCGCCCTTTCTCGTTTGCGTCATCAGCGGACGAATTCAAGTTAACAAAGTTATAGTCCAGCGCCTGTCTCCAGCTCCTTGAGCCGCGGATAAACTTCCTTTGCAAACAGTTTCATTCCTTTGACGGTCTCTGTATGATCCAGAAATCCAGCCTGTCCCATAATGAGTAGGTGACCAAAGCCGCCGACATGTTGGTGCATCTTCATAATCTGGCGGTAGACTGAGTCCGGGTTGCCGGCGAACACGAGACCGTGCTCCATAAACGCTTCCAGCGACGGATTTTGGAAGAGCTTGAAGATGCCCGACCCAGAGGCTCCGCCTTTCATCGCATTCACCGTTGCCGCAACGGGATGATACCCGGGAGGATTGGTGAACTGCAGAGGAACCTTGTTGGCTTCAACATACCACATCAGCTTGCGAGCCCCAGCGAGCCCTTCTTCATCGGTCTCTCCTGTGTACACCAGGGCTGCATACGCGAAACGATCAGTGCTTGGGTACGACAGCCCGAGTTCAGCCCGACGAGCGCGATAGGCGTCAAACACAGCCTTTGTGCCTTGGAATCCAGTTAAGAAACTGGCGACGACGTAGCCTTTCTCACCAACCTGCTTGGCGCTGTCTGGACTGAGCGCAGTGATCCACACTGGCGGATGGGGCTGCTGATAGGGACGGGGCCAGATATTCACTTGCCGATGGTGAAAGTGTTTTCCTTCCCAGTTAAACGGCCCGTCGTGGCTGGTCCATGCTTTCAGAATGAGGTCGTGGGCTTCCCAGAAACGCGCCATCATGTTCGTTGGTCGATGATTACCAGCGGAGAGTTCATACGGTACGCCGCGCACAAAGCCGCACTCCAAGCGTCCCCGTGAGTAGACATCCACCATCGCCATCTCTTCAGCAACACGCACGGGATCCCGTCGATTCGCAATGGGATTCCCTAAGAGCAGGAGCCGCGCTTTCTTCGTCTCCCGCGCCAAAATGCCCATAATAATAGGGGCGGCAGGGTTCAGATTCGTCGCGGTCTGGTGATGCTCGTTGACCATGATTTCGAGGCCAAGCTCTTCGACAATCACCCACTCGTCGATGTAGCGATGATAGAGATCTGCGCCCAGTTGCGGGTCGTAACAGCGATTGGGCAGCGTCACGCGGATCGAATCGTACTCTTGGGGCTCAGGAAGAAGATGGTAGGCATTTTCACTGAAGTGCCAGGCGCGCATGTGAGTCTCCTTTCTAACGTAGAAACGTACGGACGCGCTCGACAAACGCCTCCGGCTGTTCGATATGCGGCAAATGACCCGCATTCTCTATGATTTCGAGCCGCGCGCCGGGAATCGCCTCTCGATAGGCGGCGCCATAATAACCCGGAGTGACGAAATGATCCTGTGCGCCCCACAGCAGCAAAGTTGGAACCATAATGCGATGGAGCCGCTGTCGCAGTTTGGGATTGTGGAAATAGGGCTCCCACGCATACAACGCCGTCGCCTCACGATTGCGGGCAAGGACCGTCAACTCATCGTCCGACAGCGCTGCATAGTCAACAGTAGCAATAGTAGGATCGTGATATTTGAGCCGCAGCACTTCAGCCGCGGGCAACGCAAAGATGTCGGGAATATCACGCGTCTCTCGATCGCCCACTTTGACGCCAAGCGGAGCGACAAGGATAAGTTTGGCGATACGCTCAGTCGATTTCACCGCCATCTCCGCGGCCAGCCAGCCTCCTAAAGAAGAGCCGATTATGACCACGTTACTGAGATTTTGCGAGGTCAAAAAATCGAGATAGAGATAGGAGAGATCATCAACAGTATCGATCAACTCCGAGGCTGGAGAATGGCCGTACCCTGGATGAGAAGGAATAATAACACGGCCAAGTTTCTCTAGATGGTCAAGAAAAGGAGCTTTGGCGTCGGGGCCATCTTCACCGTGCAGGACCAAGATTGGTCGCCCTTGCCCGCGTTCGAGAACTTCAAGTTGCACGCCATGAACGGTTAGCCAGCGCGAGTCAGCCATAGTGTTTCCCTCATGGCCTTTAGCTAGCATGGCGGACCGCAGGATGCAAAAGACTGCCGCCTATCTGCCATAGGCGCGACCCGTCCGTTGTCGCAGTTGGATGAGCTTGTTCCGCCAGCTCCATAACGAAGCAGTCAGCAAGTCTGCTCTCGTAGCACCTCCGCGCCTTCCCTGTAAATGAGATCCACGCGGAAATCCATATCGGCGCGCTGGGTTTGGTAGTTAAGAATACAAGCCCGGAGCACAAAGGCGCCGCGCAGCACTGTGCTAGAGAGGAATACCTGTCCCCCAAGCTGAAGACGCTCTAATAGCGCTTTATTGACGGTATCCAACCGTTCTCCAGCTCCCTGAAGCATGGCGGGAGCATACCGAAAGCAAACGATGCTCAGTCCCACTGGAGCCATCACTTCGAGGTCTGGGATCGCCTTGACGCGGTCATGGAGATAGCGCGCTAATTCGATGTGGTCCTCCAGCATCTGAGTGTAGCCATTGGTCCCGTAGTGCTTAAGCGCCATCCATACTTTGAGAGCGCGAAACCCTCGGGTTTGCTGAAAGCCATACTCACTGAACCACGGCAGACCGCCGACGCCTGTCAGACTCCCGTCCGTGCGCAGGTAAGGAGGAACGAGACTGAAGGTATCGCGCATCGTCTGGGCGTCTTTCACCAACACGAGGCCCGCTTCCACCGGAATGCTCAGCCATTTGTGCGGATCGACCGCGACACTGTCTGCGAGGGCCATGGCCGCCAATTCGTCGCGATATTGTTGAGTGAGAACAGCAGGGGCCCCGTACGCCCCATCGATGTGCAACCACAAGCCGTAGCGGCGACAGACCTCAGCAATCTCTCGGAGCGGGTCGATCGCTCCAGTATTGACCGTCCCTGCACTTGCAGCAACTGCAAAGGGTCGATGGCCAGCAATGAGGTCTGCTTCAATCTGCGCGGCCAAGTCGTCGACCCGCAGGCGAAAGTGCTCATCAACTTCAATTGTCCGTATGTTCTCACTGCCGAGGCCCAAGAGTTCTGCGGCTTTGCGCAGACAGCCGTGTCCTTCTCCAGATAGATAGAGCACCAACTTGCACTCTAGTCCTTGCAGGCCATGCTGCCGCACGTCGAAGCCCGCCTTGGCGTGCCGGGCAACCGCCAGAGCCGTCAAGCTGGCCATCGATCCACCACTTACCAAAAGGCCCATGCTTTCAGTAGGGAACCCCAATATCTCCTTAAACCAGTTCACTACCTGCCGCTCGACGTAGATGGCCGCATGATTGCCACCGGCACAGCTAGGGTTCATCGCTGCGGCCAAGGCGTCAGCAAAAATGCCCATCATCACTGGTGGAGAATTCACCCAGCCCCAGAACCGCGGATGGCCATTCCCGAAGGGATAGGGCGCAATGGTCTCGCGAAACTCTGCCAGAATGCGCTCAGGGTCGAGTCCCTCCACAGGCGCCGAGGTGGAAAGGAACTGCTCAGCCAAATCAGTAGGGACAGGACGGAAGACTGGTTCGTGTGGCAGGCCGGCGAGGTGTTCGGCAATCAGATCAATGACCTGATACCCTACCCGTTTGATGTCCTCTGTAGTCCAGGCTGTAGGGTGGTGAGTCGGAGCTTTCATAGACAGGTCCTCCTCTAAAAATAGGCAAGACGCGGGACGGGCGCGCTACCCGCGTCAAGTGAGGCTGAGCCGTTCACTCGCTGCGCCTTTACTAGCGCGCGAACGTATGTGACGCCTGAGCCGCAGTCCTTCCATTGGCCTTCAGTCCTCGTGAACGGTGGTGGGCGCTGGTCACAGACCCGGTGACGTCCATCGCTAGGTAATAAATGCATGGCTTCTTACTAGGGTTCACAAAGGAGTGCACGCAGTCCCCGGCATAATAAATAGCGTCGCCGGTGTGGAGGGTGTAAGGGACGCCGTCGATGGTCAAGAGCAGGGCGCCAGCTTCCATGGCGAGATACTCGCGAGAGCCGGGCGCATGAGGAGAAAATGTTCCGGCGTCGACGCCGGGCGGGATCATCGTGCGCATAAATTCGAATTCGAGCCCGGGCAGCACAGGTGACAAAACTCGGCGCTCCCAGCCCGACGGGTCGCGCACGAAGTCTTGCTCGTCCCGTCGGCGCATGATCACCCGTGCCGCCCGCTCCTCTCCGAGCAACCGCGCTATGCTGGTATCAAGTCCAGTGGCAATACGATCCAGCACCAGCACGGTCGGCGCCTTTGCCCCGCGTTCGACTGCTGAAAGCATGCTGCGGCTCACGGCGGCGCGCTCAGCGAGCGCCTCCAAAGACAGGCGCCGCCGCATGCGTTCTATACGGATCCGTTCACCGAGGCCCGCCATGTCGAGCCCGTTTCTCAGACGAGCAGAATTGTCCTTCATAAATTTCTACTATAGAAGAATTTATCTATTATAGCGTCATTGCACTGTCAAGGAGGAGTTGGGGCAGAGGTCAAGGAGTACGGCCTCTGGTAAGCGATCCAGCATCCTTAACAGCCTCCACCCTATTCCTAGCATCTTTATTGAGCTTGCCTAATTTTCGCGCGAATCCTCGCTTGACACATTTGTACGTATGTGTTTTTTTATGGCTATGGAAGCAACTGACGCACTCGGACGCCGACGACGGCCCACGCAAAACCGCGGACTGCGCTCTCTCTTCCCAAAGCTGCCGAACGACGTGCTCTCGCGCTTGATTCGGGTCGCTATGTCCCGTGAGACTTGGGAGCAATTGGAAATGCTCGTGGCGCGCTCCTCAGCAACGACTAAACCTCGCGCCTATGGGGAGATTCTGGAACAGGTTCTCAGCGTTGCGGACTCATCCCATCTCGCCATGCAAGCATCTCCACAACCACCGGTCGGCGTGACAATCCGTGGCCAGCATAACCCAGAGGATTGGCAAGCGTGGCAGATCCACAAAGAACTGGCGCTGCTCACCGCCTCTGCCCCAAAACGATGGCAAACGGTCGTCGAGCAGTCGATGAACTAACCGAAAAATCTACAGTGGAGAGAAATCATGGAGCCAAGCCGATGGCGGACAGCAGATCCAACCCTTGCCCAGCGTGGCCTCTCGCTGATTCGCTGGGCCGAGCGTCGTATGCCGGCCCTAGCAGCATACAAGCAGCAACTTGAGCAAGAAAAACCTTTGACAGGAGTGAAGATCAGCGGCTCACTCCATCTCACCCCAGAAACTGCCGCCTTGGCCAGGAGCTTACAAGCGGGAGGGGCCCAGGTCTCGCTTTCTGGGTCGAACCCCTTGAGCACGCGAGACGAGATTTGCGCGTCTCTGGTTCAGCACGACGGAATCTCCGTGTTTGCCTACTACGGTGAAGATCGAGCTGCATACTACGCCCATCTGCAGGCGGCTGCCGCTGTGCAACCAGACATTGTCCTGGACGACGGCGCCGATCTGATTGCCTTTCTCGCCCAATCTAGCAAACCAGCAGTCATGGTCGGTGTGGAACAAACCACAACTGGCGTGCAACGGTTGCACAGTATGGAAGCAGCAGGAACTCTCCCCTTTCCAGTTATTGCCTTGAACAATGCTCCACTCAAGCAAGAGTTCGATAATCCGTACGGGACTGGACAGAACACGATTGACGGGATTGTCAGAGCAACCAATATCCTCATTGCAGGGAAAACGGTGGTGGTTGCAGGGTATGGTTGGGCTGGACGCGGCGTCGCCGCACGGGCGCAGGGATGCGGCGCGAACGTGATCGTCACCGAGGTGAGCCCCGTGCGGGCGCTGCATGCATACTATGACGGCTTCCGCGTTCTGCCGATGTCACAAGCAGTAGAAGTAGGCGACGTCTTTGTCACCGCCACTGGCTGTCAGCGCATCATCACTGAAGCGGATTTTGACAACCTCAAGGATGGAGCCATCCTCGCAAACTCCGGCCATTTCGACGTGGAGATTGACGTTGCCGCTCTTGAGAAAATCGCTACAAATAAAACCGAGATTCGTTCCAATCTGACCGAATACATGCTGCCGAGCGGAAAACAAATCTACTTACTCGCCCAAGGACGATTGGTCGGACAAAGCGCCGCAGAAGCAAGCCCTGCCGACATCATGGACCTTACTTTTACCCTGATGGCGGTCACTGTGGTGTGGGCAGTACAAGAACGCGGCTCATTTCAAAACAATCACGTCTTACTCCCTCCGACCGAGTTCACTGACCGTGTCGCGTCCATGAAGCTTGCCGCCTTAGGTCTGACGCACGATCATCTCACGCCGTCGCAGGAGCACTACCTCGCCTCGTGGGAAGCCGGGACGTGATGGGCCTCCGACCTGATCGATTATCACTGAGCTAAAGGAAAGGACTTATTCTGTATGCCAACCCTTATCACTTCTCCTACTGTTATTCAGGCCGCGGGCAATAAACCGAAGATCATCGAGGAATTCATCGGGCGGGTAAATTCAGGGGCGCACACTGTCAGCATCGCTCATATGAAAAGTCCGGGCGGGTGGACCGAACCCGGTCAGACGCCCGAGTTCGATGAATACACGATCGTCTTACGTGGGACGTTACAGGTGGCCTCGCAGAGCGGCTCAGTCTCGGTGACAGCAGGACAGGCTATCATCGCGCACCGTGGTGAATGGGTGCAGTACAGCACGCCCGCGCCAGAAGGAGCAGAATACGTTGCGGTCTGCATTCCTGCTTTTTCACCAGAGACTGTCCATCGGGACAGCTGACACAGCTAGCGACAGCGCGGGGTTATACAGCCTGCTGCTTGAGTTTAACAAGTTCACTGTAGCTGACGCCCGCCCCGCCGCAGACAATAAGAAGGATATCGTCAAACTCTTTCAATATGTCAATGTTCGTATACACGAGCGCCAACGCGGCCCCGCATGCGGGTTCGACCACTCCACACTGGACCGACGCAAAAAAGAGGCCCGGTTCGACACGGTTCCATTAAGCA
>CAZUFQ010000360.1:0-7015 GCA_964618735.1 uncultured Enterobacteriaceae bacterium | reverse complement strand
CACGAAAAAACAGGATGGCGCTGCGGTTGAAGTATGGGACACCAATGGAGTTCAGGGTCGGAATTATCATGCCGTCGCGACAGAGGGCAAGATTGAGGAAATTACCGCCGGGCTTGAGCTACGAGATCAGCCTGTGGTCACCCAGGAGATTCGCTATCATATTGCAGGCGCCGGAGAGGTCTTCCTCGTCTGGGGGATCAATAACTGGACTCCCCTGCCCGAGGACCAACGCCCGCCGGGGACAGTCATCAAAGACGCCGTCATGCATACGTCGATGGCGCTAATCGATGAGGTCTTTACCGTCAAGGTCAAAGTCCCGTATGGCGCTGCGATCCATTACGCATTTCTGATTACGAAAAAAAATGACGGCGCTGCCATTACTGTTTGGGACGCCAACGGTGGTCCTCAGCAGGACTACCTGACCACCGCGCTACCGGGAGGGATAGCCGAGGTGCAGGCGACAGTGACTGTGACTTCTGTCGCTGCATTTGCCCGAGGATTGGGAGACAGTTTATTTCTTCTCTTCGTAGTTTGTCTTCTTTTAGGCGGGTTCGTCTTCCTTTACCGTGGCTCGCGGTCCCGGTATGGGCAACGCGTGCAAGCGTTTCTGTGCTCCTCTCGGGCAGCTGCTCAGACCATCCTGATCGGGCTCACCTTGCTGGGGCTCGGACTGCGGCTGTGGATGGCTTGGAGGACTAATCAGTGGTTTCCTGATTCACCAGCTCGCCTTCAAGGCGATGAAACGAGTTACGATGGGTTAGCATATAGGTTGACTCAAGGAGAGTTTTTCATCTGGCCGGGGCGCGTGCCGGTGTATCCGATCTTTCTAGCAGTCTGTTATCTTCTCTTTGGTCATGCTCCTGCCTCCGTGCTGTATGTGCAGGCGTTTGTTGGCGCGCTGACCATTCCCCTGACCTTTCTCCTTGCGCGTCATTTTATCCAAGAAACGGGTGCGCTTGTCGCCGCGGCGCTGGTGGCCGTGCATCCTGCATTGATTCTCCACGTGAGCGTCCTTTATCCCGAAGTTCTCTACGCTCCCTTACTCCTGCTCGCGCTCCTCGGTCTGCTCAGGGCTATCGAGTATCCACGACCTCGTCGTTTTGTCTTCGCCGGCGTGCTACTGGCTATTGTGAATCTGTGTCGACCGACGGCGGCCTTCTTTCCTTTACTCACGCCGTGGTTGCTTCCTCAGGCTTGGCCGTTGACGCGGAAGCTGTGGCTTTCCTTCCTGTCTGCTACGGCGATGGTAGTGGTTATCGCGCCTTGGACCTATCATAATTATAGAACCTATCATGCCTTTCTCCCCTTCAGTACTTCATCAGTCGTGCTGTGGATGGGGAGCCCTGAGTATTACCATTTGATGGAACAAAAGCGGCACAATCTGCAAATTTGGGCTGAACAACTCAACCCAGCTCGCAATGGTGGACATGATACATTCACGATTGAGGGGGATCGCTATTTTGCCACTCGCGCTGTCGCCTCGATTAAGGCCGAACCTGGGGTGTATGCGTGGTATTGTTTACAAAAGCTCGCGTTTTTCTGGATTGGTCATCCGGCTAACGATTGGCCCAGCTATGCGCTCTTTAGCGTAGAAGAGATGCGGCAGTATTTTTCTTGGCCCCAGGTGTTTGGCTCCTTTTTGACCCGGCTACTGCCCGTGGTCGCACTCGTGAGTCTCATCGTGTTGCGACGTCGCTTACGGGACTTCACACTCTTACTTGCCGTCTGCGGGTACTTCATGTTCCTGCATGCTCTCACGATCCCGGTAGTACGCTACAGTGAACCGCTTCATCCTCTGCTCTGCATCATGATTGCCGCGGCGGTCTGTGAAACGCCGGAAACAATCTCCTTGAAACGCCAGAAGGAATTCGCGCTCCCCGCTTATAATAACGGGCTCGGAGAGGGGCAAAGCTACGGCTATGCCCTGGAAAAAAATCGCTTCCAGTTAACAAGTGCTATGGAATTATTACGGGCGAACACGCAACGCTCCATTGATGAGTTAGGGTCCCTCTTTTTTCTTACCGTGCCTGTTGAGAAGGCGGAATATTACGAGCAGAGCAGTCCTCTCTTTGGTTATGAGACTGCGGCGAGATTTCCTCAGCTCACCACAGACATTAGTGAAGCCGGCAAGTGCTTCGCTCTTGGCAGATATACCTCCGCTGTTTTTCATCTCAGGCGCGTGATGGAAGTGGGTCTACAAGCATTCGGCGACAAACTTGGCGTAGCGCTTGACGCCCAGAAGGCTTGGCAAAACATCCTGGAGGAGGTGAATAACGGAATAAAGGAGATGGACCCCGAAAACGATCTACGCGCTAAAAGTTATGCAGAAACGGCCGCGCATCTGTATAACGTGAAACTAGCCTGGCGGAACGACGTCATGTATCCCAAAGAGACCTACACAGAGGAAGAAGCAGAACGTCTCTTCCTCTGTGTGAAAATCTTTATTGCCGATCTGGCGTAATTGTTATGAGGACTAACCTTTTGCTAAGTTTAGTTCCGTCATGCCAGCGCAGGCTGGCATCCAGGGAGATCCAGCACTTGCTTCCGGTTATGCCTCCTGGATTCCGGGTCTCGCGGTGCTCGCCCGGAATGACGTAGCTACTGTCTACCCCTTATCTTACTGTAGTGGTTTACTCGGCTCCTGGCTGTTCCCTAGCTGCACTTTTCGCTCCCGGCCCAGATTCGCGCCAAACCTCATTGCGCCGGTCCTGTTAACGCTGAGCCAATGTAGCTGTGCGCGCCGCCTCTTCTAACTGGGCGAGGCGGGCCGCCAAGGCGGCGTTTTGCTCTCGCTGTTCCTGGCCCTGCGCTTTCAGTTCGGCCAGTTGTTGCGCCTGAGTATGAAGTTGGCGCCGCTGCTGTTGGAGTTCGTTGAGTAACAAGGGCGTCAGCTCTTCATAGCGTATCCCTTCGATTTCCCCCTTGGCGTTGCGCGTCACCAGGTTGGGGTAGACCTGAGCCACTTCCTCTGCAATCAGCCCATACTGCAGCGGACCCTGCGGCGCTTGCTTGTAGTGAAAGGTCACCGGGCGCAATTGCCCCAGCTTCTGACTCTCTTCTCCCAGTGGCTCAATATCTTGCTTGTAGCGCGCCGAGGAGACCAGCGTCCCTAACTGCCCGTTACTATCGATCAATACCGTGTTGCCTACGACAGGCGTGCTGGCGATCCCTGCTATGAACGTGGCCGTCTGGGCTTGGCCGAGGCGCATGGTGGTGGATTCGGTGTCGTTGCCTTCGTTGCCCAGGTAGATGTTCTGATCTCCGCTCGTGAGCTTGCTGCCTGCCCCATCGCCAATCGCGATATTCTCGTTACCCGTGGTGTTGGCGAGCAGCGTCTGGAAGCCGTTGGCGGTGTTAGATTGGCCGGTAGTGTTGTGAAAGAGCGCTTCGGCCCCGCTGGCGGTATTGTGAACGCCCTTGGTATTGCCAAAGAGCGCCCAGGCGCCGGTGGCCATATTCGATCTGCCGGTAGTATTGCGACCGAGCGCCCCGCTCCCACTGGCGGTATTGTTAAAGCCGGTGGTGTTAGAACCGAGCGCCCAGGCGCCGCTAGCTGTGTTAAGGAAGCCGGTGGTGTTGACGAAGAGCGCCTGGAAGCCGCTGGCGGTGTTTTCATAGCCGGTGGTGTTGTAATCGAGCGCCCAGGCTCCGCTAGCCGTGTTGTAGAAACCGGTGGTGTTGCTGAAGAGCGCTATAGAACCAATGGCTGTGTTAAAGAAGCCGGTACTATTGGCGAAGAGCGCCTGGTTGCCAATAGCTGTGTTGTCAAAGCCTTCGGTGTTGTAAACAAGCGCTGCGCGGCCGGTGGCCGTGTTGTCAGAGCCGCCGATGTTGTTGACAAGCGCTTGGTCGCCGGTGGCGGTGTTGTTAAAGCCGTTGTTATTGGAGAGCGCCCCGTCGCCGGTGGCGGTGTTGTAGCTCCCCTCGGTATTATTGGAGAGCGCCCCGGTGCCGGTAGCCGTGTTGCGAGAGCCGCCGATGTTGTTTTGGAGCGCGCTGGCGCCGGTGGCGGTATTGCCGAAACCGGTGGTGTTGGTAGTGAGCGCACTATCTCCAAAGGCGGTGTTGCTGTAACCGGTGTTGTTGCTAGGAGTATTATTGACAAGGGCATTCGTGCCACCTGCCGTGTTGTGAGAGGCATCGCTGACATCGTTATTCGGGGGTGGATCGCTCCAGCTCGGCGTGGTTCCTAAGGTGCAGATGACTAGACTGGCGACGACTGTGGCGATGCGAGTGATGCTGTGCATGGACTCCTCCTCTAGTGGATGATGGATAGTGAGTGGGTTACGTCATCTCTCTGGATACTTGCCTTGTATATCCAAACAGTAGCCGGAGGTATCCCACTCAGCGGGGTGGCTGTCAATGACGGCAATTCCTGCCCTTTGTCAGAGGGAAAGATTTCCACCAAACTGAAAACCCAAGCAGCTCGTCTTCAGATGAGTGATAGACAGACAAAGCAACCACATGTAAGGCGCGCGCAGTTGCACTCGATGTCATAACGTTGTAGGAAAAGACACGACATGGGCAAACATTTGTACGGCATCTAAATTTTTCCCCTCAAGAATATGGCTGTTATGTTCTGGGGCCTTTCTCAGCATCAATTGAAAAACCGACACTATAACTGGGCATGCCAGCAACATTGGTTCTTTTTACTGTATGCCGCCGTACTGATTCCGTTGACTCTGCGCACTGGCTTTATTGCGCGGCCTACGGCAGATGCTTTTCCCTCTTCTGAGTTTTCCGCTGACTGGCATATGCAGTGGGCTCCTGTGTCTGCCGACGCCGACGATTCAGACGACGAACTCGCGCTACAGGACGCTGACCAAGATGATGATGGTTTGCTTCTTCTGAGCGTCTTTTCCCTCATGCCTTTTCTGGAAGCGGTATTCTTCCTCTTTCATGGGCAACTAGCCTCGCTCAGTGTTTCGTTCTTCTCCCGTTTAGGCGCGAGAAGTCCACCTTCTCTTGCTCGCTAAACTTCCTTTGCTTTCCGCAGTGCTGAACGCGCCATATTGATGCTCTGTTTCAGCTTGTACTCGTCTCAGACGCATGGATAAGAGGGCGCCATGCAATCTCAACAATTCTTTTGGCTGCAGTGATTCAATGCAATGTAGCCTGAGGTTAAGGAGGTCACGGCCTAATGGTTCTACCTAACTGGAGAGGGGGCGTGATTGCTGCCCTGGCAGCGCTTTTCGTATACGGGTGCACCGACGAGCCGAGTAAGGCGAACAGCGCGCCAGCAACCGAGCAACGCGCCCAGCCTGCAACTGAGCAAAAGATAAAAATGGTGACGCTTGATGAAGCGATGATGAAGAACATCACAGTGGAAGAACTCAAAGTCAAGTCGCTGCCCCAGGTGCTTACTGCCACGGGGAAGGTGCAGTTCAACGAAGAGCAGATGGCCCGCATTCTCGCGCCGGTCAGCGGGCAGGTGCAACAACTTCATCTTAAAGTTGGCGACACGTTAAAAGCGGGTGCGGTGCTCTTTTTTATCCATAGCCGTGACGTCGCCGCTGCCTTAGATGAATACTACGAAAGCCAAAACGACCGTGATTTGGCGGAAAAGACGGCGGCAATGACGCAAGATCTGTTTACCCATCAAGCGTCTTCCCACATTGCGTTGCAGCGAGCGGAGAGCGATTTGGCGAAAGCGAAGGCGCGCGTTACCCGCACAGGCGAAACGCTGCGCGCTCTCGGCGTTGAGCTCCCTGAGGGCCGGTCCTCCACGCCAGCAAAGGCGCGCGTGCCGGTGCGCTCGCCGCTCAGCGGTACGGTGATTGAACGCACGGTGACGGAGGGGCAGTTTGTGCAACCAGATAATACGCCTCTGGCGACCATTGCGGATCTGTCGACTGTGTGGGTTACCGCGGACATTTTCGAACGTGACCTTCATCTCGTGCAGTCTGGCCAAAAAGCAGAAGTGACCACTGCCGCCTATCCGGAGCAACGGTTTGTCGCCCAGGTGGCGCACGTGGGTGACGTGGTTGATGCGACGACCAGGACCGTCAAGGTGCGTTTCTTGGTAGCGAACCCCAACGGACGCCTCAAACCAGAGATGTTTGCCTCTGTCTCTCTGTTTCTAGACGAAGCGAGACCGACGTTAACGATTGCGCCGCAAGCCGTCTTTACCGAAGGGGGCCGCACGTTTGCGTATGTAAATACTAAGGAGCGTGACTTCATACGTCGACCTATTGAAACCGCGCCAAGCGACGGTGAGGTGAAGGTCCTCAGTGGGCTGCACGCGGGAGAGTTCGTGGTAAGCAACGGCGCTCTGATGCTGCGTCTCCAAGAAGACAAGCAAGCGCTCAACTAAATTTCTATGCTGAAGCGAGTTATTGCCTTTGCGCTCGAGCAGCCGCTCCTGCTGTGCATGCTCACCGCGCTTTTTATTGCCGGGGGCGTTTCTGCTTTTCGTTCTTTGCCGATCGAGGCGTTTCCGGATGTCACTGATGTACAGGTGACGATCATTACGCTGTTCCCGGGGCGCGCAGCAGAAGAAGTCGAGAAGCAAGTCACCATTCCCCTAGAGATTGAAATGAGCGGGCTGCCCCACTCGACGCGCATGTTTTCTCACACGCAGTTCGGCTTGTCTTATCTCGTCCTTACGTTTGATGATGAGGCGACGAACTATTTTGCCCGCCAGCAAGTGCTCGAACGGCTCCACGATGTTGAACTGCCTCCACAAGTTCAACCGCAACTGGCTCCGTTAACCTCGCCGGCTGGGGAACTGTACCGCTATCGACTGATCGGAGAAAAAGTCGATTCGTTGGACCTGCGCACGATCCAGGATTGGGTGGCCGCTCGCTATCTCAAGATGGCTCCAGGCGTGGGAGACGTGGTCAGTCGGGGCGGTTTCATCAAACGCTATCAAGTGAGTCTCGACCTAGCGAAGATGAAAGAATATGGCGTGTCTATGCAGCAGGTGCTCACCGCTCTGGACCGTGGCAATGCGAACGCCGGAGGCAGCTATATTGAGCAAGGCGAACAGCAGTACCTGATCCGCGGCATCGGTCTG
>CAZUFQ010000359.1:0-7019 GCA_964618735.1 uncultured Enterobacteriaceae bacterium | reverse complement strand
ATTCAGGCTAGCCTCAAGAAATGGCGCGGCGTACAGTGAGCTGATGACGAGAAAAGTCGGTTTCCTTCTTGGCGGCTGGATCGCGTCCCTCTTCTTCCCCTGGAATCCAGCGCAGGCGATCAGTCCCGACGTGCAGCCTGCGCCTTTGGTGCGCCTCACCGGAGTATTAGAAGCGGTTGAAAACCCGCCGCCATCTGCATTCCCCGACTTGCGAGTGTGGTTCGGCGATAAGTCACGCATATTTCACGTTGTCAAAGCTGAGCCAGTAATGCCCGCGTATCGCATTAGAGAGCAACTGCGGAAAGCGCCTTCGCTGGGGCTCCGACTGGCGACGGAAGGTGATGCG
This sequence comes from uncultured Enterobacteriaceae bacterium, assembly GCA_964618735.1. GTDB lineage: Bacteria > Desulfobacterota > Binatia > Bin18 > Bin18 > SYOC01. The sequence continues at coordinate 6,673 of CAZUFQ010000359.1, read as the reverse complement.
CTTGCTCAATTGGAAAGCGCAGACGCGAATCACCACCCGATTACTATAGAAGGCTGGCTGCGCCCACACGCTGGGTTGCTCCGGGTGAAAACCATAGAAGCAGCGACGATAGAGCAGGGGCGTGTAGGCGACAGTTCCCCTTAACGCTGCAACTCACTCGCAGCGCGCACAGTCAAGCGCTCACGCACGCGTGGAATACGCTCTGCTCCCCAGAACAGTTCACCATTGACGATATAGCTGGGAACCCCAAATACGCCCAGGTCTTCGGTCGCTTTCCGCAAACGGTCATGCTCTTGGCGACCTTCTCCGTGCAGGTATTCAAGAAACCCCGTAGCGTTGACGCAGGCTTCGGACAAGACTTGCTTGATGACTTCCGGATCTTCGATGGCGAGTTCGCGCTTCCAAAAACGTTCGTAGACCAGGTTGTGATAATGGCGAAAGTCTCCTTGATGTTTCGCGTAGAGCATGCCGATGTGGGCGATAGAAGAATCGAAAATATGCTGAGGTCCGCGAATGATGAGCCCGCGTCGGGTCGCCTCGCGTCGGCAGTCCATATAGCTGTATTTCACCCGCCGCCACTGGTGCGCGTTGCGATTTTCATGCAATACGCGGCCGGCTTCATCAACTTCAGCCGAGCCGAGATAACTGGGAATATCCAATGTGTACGGCAGGAAGTCGATTTCTACGTTATATTCATCTTCGAGACGAAAAGTTTCTTCTTGAGCCAGATAAGCATAGGGACTCTTATAATCGAAATAATGAGTGATTTTTTGTACAGTCATAGGATCCTCGTGGGCGTAGGCAATTGTTCCGACGTTATGAAATAATGCAGCACTTGGACAAGGAGTGGAAGAGCATGAGCAAACTGACAGACCGCATCGTACACCTGGTTGATGATTGGGAAACCCATTCTGAGAATTTCAGACGCACCGGATTTTGGGGTACGTTCGGCGGCGCGGGAGCCATCTTCCTGGCGCGAGACACTGGGCGGCTGTTGTTGACGCGCCGGTCTCCACGTGTGCTTCAACCGGGAACCTGGGGCACGGTCGGCGGTGCGCTGGATCATGACGAAGGTCCAGCCGAGGCGGTGATTCGTGAAACGCGGGAGGAACTGGGCGTACAGGTGCAGCACGAAGATCTTCACCTTTGCTACGTCTTTCGCGATACAAGGACACAGTTCGTGTATCACAACTACACCGTGCTCGTGCCGACAGAGTTTGAGCCTGAACTCAACTGGGAAGTGTCAGAGCATGCTTGGGTGGAATTTGGCGTGTGGCCAGACCCTCTGCATTTTGGCATGCAGGCGTGGCTCGGAGACGCACATGGACACAGCACCCTGCGCTCCCTTATTGAACGGATTGTTAAGGAGAAATAGTGTCTGTCCCGCGTATCCCGTCTTCAGTTCTTCGGTGCTCTTGCTCTCTCTTCGCGCTTTTTGTAAGGGATGCTTCGACGCGCTAACGGGGAGGAATGATGTCGCTCGCTCTTCCAGTTGAGATCGCCTACTATCTTACGCCGCATGATCAACAACAGCTGACGGCGCTGCTGGCCGCTCTCTCGCCTCCGTTACAAGACCCTCTCATGCGCTGCGTGCAGGCGGCGGCGGTGTTTAATGCACGGCCGTTATCAGCGCTGCTGCCGTTATTAGGCCCGATCGTGCAGGCGCTTCCGGTAGAGAGTCGGGTTGTGCTGCTCGAACGGATCGCTTCCCTGTCTCAGGCTTTGCCTGCCGCGGTCGTGCCGCTCTTTCGCTCCCTTGGTCGCGTGTACGATGAGGTGGGCGAGGAGCGTACGCTGTTGTGGATTGCGACTGGAGAAGAGCTTGCGCATCGTGGCCCTGAGGCGGGCGCAGCGTTTTTTGCTTTGAAGTCCCGCACTAGCCTGCTGACCCTACGCGGCGTGCTCCCTCATGTCTATCTGAGTGACATTCAAGGCGTCTTACTCAAGTATTTGCACATGCTGAGCGGCGAGGCGATTGGCCTCGTCGAGACTGACCGCTTGTCATTTCCACCACCTTTAGCGGAAGGTGCGGGCGAGGTAGCGCCGCTGCCGTTTTGTATTGATCGATTCCCAACCTATGAGGAAAATTTTCGCCTGTATCGCGTGCTGGTCGCGCATCAGGTCGGCCGCGTCGAGTTTGGCACGTATGCGTGTGTTCCCTCTTCCTTGTGGCCAATCCTCGCGCCGTTTATTGATGCATTCTCCCAACTTCCAGTGAGTCCCCCTGATGATCTGACCTCGTACTTCCAGGTTTTTCCCCGACCAGATCTGATTGAACAGCTCTTTCTCAATATCGAAGGAAAGCGTGTCGCCGCACGACTTGTCGCGCTCTATCCTGGTCTACAGGCTGATTTAGCCTGGGCGGAATCGGTCCCTGAACTCTTATCTCCCGAGATTGTTGCCGTGTTGTCTTATGTCTCAAGTGCGATGTGGGCTCAGTTGTGCGCCAGGGGGACAGCGTCTGACGCGTTGCTCCTGGCCACGAAATTGTATGTGGCGTTTCTCTACGATGAAGCGAAGCCGGCTTTAACGGCTACCGATGTAGCTGCCGCCGATTATCGCGAGATTGCGGAAAAGGAAAGTGGGTTCATTACCAGCCGCCGTTTAGGGAGAAACAGTAAGTCCGCCCTAGACTCAGCGAAAGACCAGATGGCGCGTCAACAGCGCGCCTTGACGACCGCGGATCTGCGCTATGTGTATGACGAGTGGGATTTTGAGATTGAAGACTATCGCCCGCATTGGTGTGAAGTGCGAGAAGCGCCCTTGCTCGGAGATGGCGGCGCATTCTTTTCCCAGACCCTCACGACATACGCAGACCTGATTGGGAACCTCAAGCGTGAGTTCCAAAAGTTGCGCCCACGTTTACATCATCAAGTAAAAGGGCTGGAGGATGGGGAAGAAATCGATCTCAACGCTCTAGTGGCTGCCCACGTTGATCGGCGGAGCGGCGTGTCGCCTTCGCTGAAGGTCTATAGTGCGCGGCAATTGATTGCTCGCGATGTCGCCGTGTTGTTCCTTTTAGATCTGAGTGCTTCCACGGCGATGCGTTTGCAGACTGACGCAGAAGTCAAAGCGTCGTCTTCAGGAAAAGCAGAAGGTCTCCGCGTCATCGATTTAATCAAAGAAGCCGTAGTGCTGTTATCGGTGGCGTTAGAAGAAATCGGCGACGCCTACGCGATCTATGGATTTTCCAGCAGCGGTCGGCATGACGTTGAAGTTTATCCAGTGAAAAATTTCAAGGAATCACTAGTCGCCGAGACCCAAGGGCGTATAGGCGCGCTAACGCCGCGCGGCAGCACCCGTATGGGAGCGGCGGTGCGGCATGCCATTCGTCGGCTCAAAGGCGTCTCAAGTCGCTCTCGCTTATTGGTAGTGCTAAGCGATGGCTACCCCGAAGACGAGGATTATGGAAAACCGGTGATTCCGCCCATGTACGGCCTGAAAGACACCCTCATGGCGCTGCGTGAAGCTGAGCGCGGCGGCATTACCTCTTTCTTTTTGACCGTCGATAAAGGGGGACATGACTATCTGCGAGAAATGTGTCCCTCATCACGGTACATGGTGATCGAGGATGTGCGCTCCTTACCTACAGAATTGCCAAAGATTTATCAGCGTCATATCTGGTCGCAGTGGGTGTAAGCGTCAAAGGGCGCCCTTTTCCTTGACAGCCGCCTTGGTGTAGTCTATGGCGTTCATGACGTGTTGTGTGGTGCAAAAGTTGCACCATGAAAAGGAACCATAGCATGCCGTCGGGGATGAGCAACGAGGGGACTGTTGTCGTTCGTAAGAAGGCGCGCTTGTAGGGGAGAGTTGTTCACTAACAGAGGAGGATCGATAAACACATGGCAAATCAAGAATGGCGTGAAGAAACAGTGCGTGTAGCGGGCACTGATTTGACCTGTATTACGGGCGGGTCAGGCGCTCCGGTACTCGTGCTTCATGAAGAACTCGGACATCCGGGCTGGCTGCGCTGGCACTCTGAGTTGGCGCGCTCCCGCACTGTGATCATTCCGCAACATCCCGGCTTTGGCAAATCGCCACGGGTCGATTGGGTGCGGAACGTGCGCGACCTCGGCGCCTTTTATACGAAGGTGCTGCGCGAGCGCAACCTGAGACCACTTGATGTGATCGGCTTTTCCATGGGCGGTTGGATCGCCGCAGACATGGCGGCGAGCGACCCCTCACAGTTCCGGAAAATGGTGTTGGTGGCGCCGACTGGCGTGAAACCTCCAGAAGGCGACATCATGGATCTGTTCATCGTGACCGCGAAAGCGTATCTCGACGCCAGCGTGAAGGATGCTCAAAGCGCTCCAGAATTTGCTAAACTCTACGGCGGAGAACAAACTCCGGAACAATTTGAAGCGTGGGAAGACGCCCGCGCGGAAACCTCTCGACTCGCTTGGGCTCCTTATATGTTCTATCCGAACTTCGCCTCTTTGCTGGAGAACGTGGTCGGCCTGCCCACCCTTCTTGTGTGGGGCAAACAGGACCAGATTGTTCCTTTTAGCGCGGCTGAAGTATATAAAAAGTCGATACCTGGCGCTGAGCTGGTTGCCTTCGATAACTGTGGGCATCGGCCAGAGGTCGAAAAACAGGTAGAATTTTCGCAACAGTTACAACGCTTTTTAGCTTAACACCGCGAAAGGAGGGATCTCTATGCATATTATGTCGTTCTCTGAACGCGCGTATATCGAGCTGCCAGAGGATTTGATCATCGAAAATGGCAGTAGCTACTTTGGCATCCCGAACACTAACTTTGACGCCAAAATCGGCAGCCGGCTCATGAACGAGTATCTGGACGAGCGCGTCTATGCCGAAGAGTTGGGGTTTGACGGCGTGATGCTTAACGAACATCATCAAACACCCTTCTGCGGAGGGTCGGTGATGGATGTCGAGGCGGCTATCTTGGCCCGCATCACCAAGAGAGTGAAGATTGTCCTACTCGGCAATCCTCTGCCGGTTGCTGACCCTCTCCGGTTGGCGGAAGAGTTGGCGACGATCGACATGATCTCCGGCGGACGCTTGGTGCCAGGTTGGGTGCGCGGCGCCGGGAGTGAGAGTATTGCTAACAACACCAACCCAGCCTTCAACCGTGAACGCTTCAATGAAGCGCATGACTTTATCATCAATGCCTGGACAAAGCCGGGGCCGTGGCGCCATGAAGGTAAGCATTATCACTACCGTCATGTGAATCCCTGGGCGTTGCCTATGCAAAAGCCAGTGCCGCAGATTTGGATTCCTGGCATTATCAGCCCGGAAACCGTGATCTGGAGCGCGCAGCATCGTTATCCCTATGTTGCTCTAGGCACTAATCTAGAACCTACGGTTGAGATGGTGAACTTGTATGCCGACGTGGCGGAGAAAACAGGCTACCAGGCTGGACCGGAAAACTTCGGTTATCTACAGAACGTGTGTGTGGCCGAGACGGAAGAGAAAGCCCAACAATTGGCCAGGGGATTTGTCTACGGCGGCGGCTTCGGCTCCTTCGCCCGCGCCGAATGGATGTTTCCTCCAGGATACAACTCGAAGGAAGCTACCAAGCGCTTGGCCAAGGCAATGACCGACCCGCGCACGGGGACGGAAATCATCCGCTTCACGCAGGGAAAAGTCGATGTTGACGAAATCAAGCGTAGTATTGACAAGAACTTCCAAGACGCTCAGGCGAGTGGTTTGATCATTGCCGGCACGCCAAAGACGGTGATCAAGCGCATCCGCACCATGTTAGAAACCTTGCGGCCTGGCATCTTCGGCACCTGGTACCACCACGGGCCCATGAGCTTCGAAGATCGCAAGACCTGCTTACGCTTGCTCGGTCAGGAAGTGCTCCCGGCCATGCGCGAGATCGCGAAAGAGCTGGATTTGCCTGGTCCGTTTGAAGTCAAACCGGGGTCGCGTCCGCTGCCGGCATCCGGCAAGCGCGATTCCGTCGTGGGTAATCTCAAAGCGGCGTAAATTCGAGGTAGGGTGCGCTTGCGCACCAAGCTGAAAGATGAGGGGCAACCTAACCGGGCTGCCCCTTTTTTTGTTGCGATAAATTCCCTTACTTCAAGCCGACGGCGTTCTGGAGTTCGACTGACTTCAAGCGATTTGTACTTGCACCTCGTGAATCGCATTATTGCCGTAGCCGAGGCGGTTCCATTCGGCGTGCTCGGGCTGTGTCCGTCCAGCAAGATCAGTGGCGCGAGCGCGCAAACGCGACCCTGCGGGCGTTCGCGCCAGTCCTCCAGCGCACCCCAACCGCCGCGCCCGCGCTCCTCGCGGCGCTCGACTTTCGCCTCGACCGAGCGAAGGAGATCGTGATCGTGCGACCCGCGGCGGCCGGACGTGACGAGATACTCCTCACGACGGTGAGGAGAAGCTACGTGCCCAACCACATCCTCACGGCCACCAGCGAGGGTGACGAGCTGAACCACCAGCGCGCGGTCATCCCGCTGGTGGCGGACAAGCAGGCGCTGCGCGGCGCGACGACCGCCTACGTGTGCGAGGACAGAGTGTGCGCGCTCCCGACGTCCGATCCGGCGGTCCTCGCCGCGCAGCTCGCGCGGGTCGCGCCGCGGGACGTCGCACACGGCGAGCCGCCGCCCGACGGCCGGGCGGCACGAGGAGGACCGCCGTGACCGAGCCCTTCGCCCTCGACGACTTCGAGGCGCTCGCGCGGGAGCGCCTCGATCCC
>CAZUFQ010000358.1:0-7046 GCA_964618735.1 uncultured Enterobacteriaceae bacterium | reverse complement strand
AGTGCCAGACGAGGAGAGCACCATCTTTGCCACGGCCTTCTATCGCAGCCTTATGCCGGGGGGCAGGTTAGGAGAGGCGCTGCGCACAGCCCGCCAGGAGATAATCAGCCAGCGAGGGTGGCAGAACCTGACCTGGGCGAGTTACCTACTCTATGGGGACCCGGTCTGTACATTCTTGTCAGCGACACACACCCAATCTCTGCCCCCGGGCTCTTTTGATCCGGCTCAGGACGGACCTCTCCCGCAAGGAGAAGAGAAACCCCAGAGGCTAACACAAGGCCTGAAAGACCCTCGGGTGGGCCGCGCCCGCCATTTCCGCACGGTACTGAGTGCTGTGAGTCTCCTCGTTATTGTTGCTGGAGTCGTGGCTCTTCTATTTCGTTCTTCATTTATTTCTCATCAATCGTCACTCGTCACTTCGGAAGCGTTGCCATTGCCTGACAAACCTTCTATTGCCGTGCTGCCTTTTACCAATATGAGCGGGGATCCCGGACAGGAATACTTTAGCGATGGACTTACCGAGACCCTGATCACCGACCTGTCCAAACTCTCCGGCCTCTTTGTCATCGCCCGGCACTCTGTCTTTACCTACAAGGGTCAAGCGGTAAAGGTGGAGCAGATCAGCCAAGAACTCGGCGTGCGCTATGTGTTAGAAGGCAGTGTCCAGAAGGCGGACGACCGGGTGCGGATCAATGTGCAGTTCGTGGACGGCGCGACGGGTGGGCATCTATGGGCCGAACGCTATGACCGCCCGTTCGCCAATCTCTTCACTTTACAAGATGAACTCATCCGAGAGGTTGTGACGGCCTTACACGTGGAGATGCTGGAAGCCGAGTTGAAGCGCGTGCAGCGGGCGCCAAGCGGAAACTTGACCGCCTATGACTTTGTCCTACGCGGCTTGGCCGCCTTGAACCGCGTGAGCTACGAAAACAGCCAAGCGGCGAATGCACAGGCCAGACAATCGTTTGAAAAAGCCTTGTCGCTTGACCCTACCTATGCTGAGGCCCATGCCTGGCTAGGAGTGACCTACTTTAACGATTGGCTTTTTTTCTGGAATTTCACTCCCGAGACGCTGGAGCGAGCGGCGACGCTGGCGCAACAAGCTGTCAGTCTGGATAACTCTCTCCCGTTGCCGCACTTGACCTTAGGAGGGATTTCCCTGTGGCAAAAAAACCATGAACAAGGCATTGCTGAGATTAAACAGGCCATCACCCTCGATCCGAACTGGGCTGACGCGTATGTACAGCTGGGATGGGCTCTGGGTCTTGTAGGACGACCGGAAGAAGGCATTGAGGTAATCACGAAGGCGATGCGGCTCAATCCGCGCTATCCGGATTGGTATCTCCTCTACTTGGCGGATGGATATCGCAACGCGGAGCGGTGTGAGGAAGTGCTGCCTCTTTTGCAGAAAGTGGTCGTGCGCAACCCTGATTTCGGACCTGCGCATGTGAATCTAGCTGTCTGTTACGCACATTTAGGCCGGCAGTGGGAAGCCGAGGTTGAAATGGCAAAATTGTTGCGGCTCTGGCCCACCTGGTCTCTGGAGATTGAGAGGCAGGCCATTCCCTACAAAAACTCGGCAGACCTTGAACGCTATCTGGATGGATTACGCAAGGCAGGACTCAAATAAGTGTTGAGTGACGTGTGCTGAAGACTGAGACAAGCAAAGGCCCTTGAGCTTTTCGTTTTCGCTCAGAGATTATTAGTCGGGCAACTCAAGAACGAAGCTCAAGTTCAAAAGTGGTCTGAACCCCAGGACATGCTACTTCATAGGTAGCTGGTCTCAGGCGAGGAGTACGTAGTACCCCATCAGTATCAGTCGGTGCGGAAAAAATAAGTCTTCCCTGGCGGCGTAGAAAAACTTGCTGACCCGCCAGCGCTTGCTGTCCTGTATCGAGAAAGGCCATTCTGCAAGCTATGCCTTCCTCATCTCGGACCACAGTCACAGTGATTTCCGCTTGAGTCGTATTGATCTTCAGGTGCAACGCTGAAGGCTCCTCTTGCCGCCGATAGGCAGGCAATGGCGCGAGCATCTCCTGCACGCCTAGCAGCGGTGGAACTAAGTGTTGCTCTACCAGCTTGAGGCCTTTCTGGGCAATTTGCACGATCACCCGAGAGAATAGGCTTGCTTTTTCCTGGTCTTTGTCTTGTACTTCCTGTTCCTCGTCAACCCACTTCTGAATCAATGAGAAATCAAATGAGGTCGCCAACGATAATCCTTCTGTACACGCGCGACAGGTTTGTAGATGTTGTTGAATTGACTGTCGTTCCGCCGGAGACAAACGTTCGGGATTATGGTGAAACTGGAGGAGCGCCTCTTCCGGGGGATGAACTACAGGCGTTGCCTTCCCCGCTGATCTGAGTATTTGCTCGAGCTTCCGCCATTTTGCTACCTCCGCGGAACAACCATCACACTGCGGATAGTGCAGTCTGAACTTTTCCCATTCCGGACTCTGGGGTTCTGTGAAAACGGCGGCCAGGTCGACCTCCAACGCCCGGTTACAGTCTGTGGGCATGAGCAGAACCTTTTTTCCTTTCACTGCACGCAAGATGAACGTATATAATAAGACTGTCCATCGCGAAAAATTGGATCATTCCCCTTCCAGAACCGTAGCAAGTTGACTTCGCAACTGTCCTAATCCCAAGCGCAGGTAGCGCTTAAGGCTGCCCAGGGGAATGCCTGTTACTTCAGCCGCTTCTTCGTAGGTCCGCCCCTCAAGATAAACCGCTTGAATAGCCCGTTGGTGCTCTTCAGGTAAGCGCCTCATGGCTGAACGCACAGCGAGAACCGCATCTTTGTCCGTGAGTTCTTCTTCTACTTGCTCAGGCGCCTCCTGTACAGTAGCGCCGCCGCGCGCTTTAAGAAAGTCGTAAAACTCGTTGCGGGTGACTGTACGGACATAGGCGACGAAGGCTTGAGGCTCACGCAATTGGCCTCGGTAAAAACTTTTCACCAACTTCATTAAAATGGTTTGCTGCAGGTCCTCCCAGTGCTCGTGAACATCCCATGCTTGCAGCGAAGTCAAAACGCCGGAAATAAGCCGGTTGAGTTTTAGGAACGCTAGCTGCTTCTGAGCAAGACCTCCCTGCAACAGACCGCGCATGACAGCAATCCAGTCTTCATACGGACCATGTCCAATTTCCCGTTCTTCCATTGTCTGCCAGTCTTTTGGTGACTCTTGGCTCTTAGCTTTATGCTACTGAGCAGACTTTACACAAGAGGAGATCTTCCTGAAAGTTGCCCGATGCCATGTTTCCCTGATCTAAAATCATCTTTATCCTTGCCGCGCTCCTGGCAAGTACGATACAGTGCGGAACAACTAGACGAGGGAGGAAAGACCCATGCAATACGACTTGCTCATTAAGGATGGTTTTCTTGTGGATGGTTCAGGCCTGCCCGGTTATCACGGCGACCTCGCTGTTGCTGATGGAAAAATCGTGGCGATGGGCAAGGTCGATGGCCCGGCCAAGGAAATGATCAGCGCGAAAGGGCTCGCAGTGGCTCCGGGTTTTGTCGACGTGCATACCCATTACGACGCCCAACTCTTCTGGGACCCTTGGGCGACGCCAAGTAGTTGGCACGGGTTCACCAGCGTGTTCATGACCAATTGCGGTTTTGGTCTGGCGCCCTGTAAACCGCAAGACCGCGACTATATCACGCGCATGTTGGTGAAGGTCGAGGCTATGCCTATGGAAAGTCTCAAGGCTGGCGTGCCGTGGAACTGGGAGACATATGGGGAATACCTGAACGCCGTCAATCAGCGACTCGCCGTGAATGTCATGGCGCTCGCTCCCCATTCGACGATTCGCTACCACGTCATGGGAGATGAATCTCGGAAACGCACCGCAACGACGGATGAAATCTCCGCTATGCAAGCCATTGTGGCGGACTGCATGAAAGCGGGAGCGTTTGGTTTTTCCTCTTCTTCTGGTCCGGTCCACTTCGATGGTGAAGGGCTTCCTGTACCGAGCCGCCACGCTTCTCAAGATGAGATTGTCGCGCTTGCCAGTGTCCTGAAAGATTTTCATCGTGGTACGGTGTGTGTGATTCCTCCGGGCATCCCCAGAGTAAAAGAAACCGACATGAGCTATATGGCGCGTCTCTCGCGTGAGAGCGGTAGGCCCGTGCTGTGGAATCTACTCACACAGACCTGGGATGCACCGACACATTGGCAGCAAGTGCTGGATTGGACGGCGGAGGCCTTCCGCGAAGGCGCTCGTGTGCATCCCCTGGCACTGTGCGAACGGTTTGATCTGACCTTCACCCTACGCGGCGCCGTATTCGAAGACATGCCTGGTTGGAAGGCTGCAGCCACAGGCTCGCGCTCACAAAAGATCGCCAATTACTCCAACCCCGAGATTCGCGCCGCTATGCAACATGACCTCGACGATCCCGCGCCGAAGGTCTTTTCCAAACGGATGCAAGATATCTTTGTGAACGCCGTACAGCGGCCTGAGCATCAGGCGCTTGTCGGTAAGAATATGGTCGAGCTCGGCCACGTGCAGGGCAAGACCCCACTCGAAGCGATGATTGACCTCGCCCTTGCGGAAAATCTGGAAACCCAGTTTCTCATCCATGGATTCGCAAACGGTGATGAAAACGCCGTCCGCAGCATGACGACCAACCCGTATATCCTCACAGGCGGTTCTGACGGTGGCGCTCATATCGCCTTCCTCTGCCAAGTCACTTACTCAAGTTTCCTACTGAGTCACTGGGTGCGAGAAAAGAAGGCCATGACGCTGGAACAAGCTGTGAGAAAGCTGACGTTCGATCCGGCAGTGCTGCTGGGTATTCCTAATCGTGGGCTGCTGAAAACCGGCATGGCGGCGGACCTGACAATTTTTGATCCTGATAAAGTGCAAGCGAAAGAGAAAGAGTTCGTGAAGGACCTTCCCGGCGGCGCTTCCCGTCTGATCTCTCGCGGGGAAGGCTATCGCTACACTGTAGTCAACGGTCAAGTCGTGCTGCGTGACGGCGAGCCTACCGGAGCATGTTCAGGCCGCGTGTTGCGGAGCTATGAGCAATAACTCGTAATGAGGACTGAGTGCTGAAGACTGCGTGAAGAAGGTCGTTGGTATTTTCTTTTTGCTCAGTCCTCATTACTCAGTCCTTTGTATTGCCTATGTTGAAGCACACATTCCAACACATCCACGGTATCGGAGAGAAAACCGAGAAACGCATCTGGTCGGAAGGTGTGACGAATTGGGAGACCTTTCTCGATGAACATCAGAGGCTAACGCTGCCGCAGTGGCAGCGTGACCTCGCATGCGTGGAAATCGAGATTTCGCTGCGGGCGCTAGAACGACGCGACGCCCACTATTTCAACACGAAACTCTCACCGCCCTTACAGTGGCGACTCTATCCGGAATTTGGTCAACAGATCGCATACTTGGATATCGAAACAACTGGCGGCGCGCAGAGTGCGCCGGTCATTACAGTGATCGGTCTGTACGATGGAGCTGCGCCTCGCGTCTATGTCCAAGGGCAAAACCTGTCGCGCTTCGTTGAAGATATTGCCGCATTTACTTTGTTAGTGACCTATAACGGCAAAGCGTTTGATTTGCCGGTAATCCGCCAGGAATTAGGCGTCCCGCTCGACCAGGCGCATATCGATCTGCGCTATCCGTTGGCTGCGTTGGGCTATCGAGGCGGACTCAAAAAGATTGAGCGGCAGGTCGGACTCGAACGAGAAGGCCCGCTGTCTCTATTGGACGGCTGGTGCGCCGTCCTGTTATGGAGCTATCACCAGCGAGGTATTCCGGGCGCTCTCGAAACCCTATTGCGATATAATCTAGAAGATGTTGTCCATCTGCCGACGTTGTTAGCGATAGTCTACAACGCTCGCACCCGGCAATTGCCTTTTGCCTTGGAACCTATGCCTCTCCCGCTTGTGCCAGAGACGCCTTTCGGATTTGACGAGACTCTTATCTATCGAGCGCTCGCAGACACGGGGCGCGCACAGGATCTTTCTGAAAATACTTTCGCCAACGAGTCTCTGCTGCAGTAGAGTTAGTCGTCAAGTCGTCAGGTCACAGGTTGTCAAGTCCAAAGGTAAGAGTCTTTCCCCCGTTTTGACTTGGTGACTTTCAGACTTGATGACTGAATGATTTTACTTTGGCTCCAACGGCAGGTCCTCGCGTTTTCTCACGTCATTGAGGTACGCGAGGATGCCTTCCTCGACTGTATACTTGGGTGTAAATCCGAGTTCGTTTCGCAAACGATCAGTCTTGACAAGGGAAGTCATGGCAAACGGTTTGTCACTGACAGAAATTTGCGCCTGCGGCAAGATCTCACGCAAATAGGAAGTAATTTCCCCTGTCCGTCGCGGCGCCCCGCTCATGTTGAAAATACGATGCTCTGGATTCTGCGCACGATAGGCAAGACGAAACACTTCAGCCGCGTCACGGCAGTACATCCAATCCGACACTTGCTCATCGGGCGGCATCGTCACCGCGTGCCCCAGCATCGCCAGCTCAGGCAACACCATGAAATGGTCGGCGTCGGCGCCGCGTCGATGCCCCCGTCCTTCTCCGAACACTGAGGTTGGGCGAATGCCGATGGGATCAAGTCCATACGCGCTCGCATAGTAACTCGCGATGTGTTCGTTGAACAACTTGCAGGCTCCGTAGACCGAATCCGGCGCCGGCGGATCGTCTTCGCTCAGTTCTGGACCGCCAAGCGTCCTGCGCATGGGAAAGACCGCGACCGAACTCATATAGACTACTCGTTTAATGCCGGTCAGACGTGCGGCCTCAAAAACGTTGGTAGTGCCGATACAATTCACATTAATTGATGGTAATGGATTACGGATGCCGCCAGTGCCAAGCTGATAGGCGAGATGAATGACGCCTTCAACTTTATACTTGTTGATGGTGTCAATTATTGCAGTCACTTCCATAACATCGCCAGGAGCGATTTTGATTTGCGCGGCTACGTCGGCGAGCGCCCTGGTTTTCGGAACCGCCTCCAGAACGATCAGGTCTTTGTCGCCAGATTCCAAGAGCTGTCGCACCAATTGCAGGCCAAAAAAGCCCTGCCCGCCAAG
>CAZUFQ010000357.1:0-7060 GCA_964618735.1 uncultured Enterobacteriaceae bacterium | reverse complement strand
GTGACTTAGAAAAATTGTTGAAGAGTTATGAACAACTCCTTGATGAAAACAAAAGCGGGACCGTTGCTTCTGCGCTGACTGCCGAGATAGATGCGACAACCGCAGCCGTAGATCTTGGCTACTTAATGACGGAGATTCCGCAAGCGATCCAGCAGTCCCTCCAGGGCATCGGACGCGTGACCAAGATCGTGCAGGCCATGAAAGAGTTTTCCCACCCAGGCACGGAAGAAAAAGTGGAAACGGATCTGAATAAGGCCATTGAAACAACTCTCACAGTGGCGCGCAATGAGTGGAAATATGTGGCTGATATGGTGTCGGACTTTGATCCCGCTCTGCCGCCGGTCCGCTGTCTCCCAGGTGAACTGAACCAAGTGGTCCTCAATCTTGTCGTCAATGCGGCCCATGCCATCGCTGATGTCGTGGGCAATAATGGCAAAGGCACTATTACCGTCGGTACTCGCCATGCCGGTGATTGGGTTGAGATTCGCGTCTCCGACACTGGCGCCGGGATTCCCGAGGCTATTCGCACGAAGATATTTGACCCCTTCTTTACCACCAAGGGGATCGGCAAAGGGACGGGCCAGGGACTAGCCATTGCACACTCTGTGATTGCAGACAAACATGGCGGCGCCATTTCCTATGAGACTGAAATGGGCAAAGGCACGACATTTCTCATTCGCTTACCCTTTAATCCTTCCACTTCCCAAACGGAGGCGGTGTTGTGAAAAAACACATTCTTTTTGTTGATGATGAACCGAATGTGCTGCAGGGTCTGCAGCGTATGCTGCGCTCGTTGCGCGAGGAATGGGAGATGACCTTTGTCGGTAGCGGGGCCGAAGCGCTGCAACGCCTGGCGCAGGCGCCGTTTGATGTCATTGTCTCTGATATGCGTATGCCGCATATGGACGGCGCGCAACTTCTTACCGAAGTCATGCAGCGGCACCCTGAAGTGGTCCGGATTGTTCTTTCCGGGCAAGCGAATCAAGAAGTGGTGATGAAAGCAGTCGGGCCGACGCATCAATATCTGGCGAAACCGTGCGACCCCGAGAGCCTCAAAGCGCTTGTGAACCAAACGAGCGCCCTGCGTGAACTCTTGACTGACGCCACGCTCAAGGGGTTGGTAACGAGCATGAAGTCCCTGCCTAGCTTGCCGTCGCTCTTCCTCAAAATCGTAGACGCACTGAAGACCCCGGACGCCTCCATCCAACAAGTGGTGCAGATTGTTGCTCAGGATGTGGGGATGACCGCCAAAATTCTCCAGCTTGTTAACTCGGCTTTTTTTGGACTCCGTCGTCGCGTGGACGACCTCCCGCGCGCGATTTCTCTACTCGGCTTTGACGCCATCAAGTCGCTCGTGCTCTCTCTCCACGTCTTTTCCCAGTGTGATCAGGCGATGCTCAGCAAGTATGCTCTTCATACCCTCTGGGATCACAGCTTTGCCACAGGGGCCTGCGCCCGTCTCATCGCTCGCCTGGAGAAACAAGCGCAACCCGTTGTCGACGCCGTTGTGACAGCGGGCATGTTGCACGATTGTGGAAAGCTCGTGCTCGCCACGAATCTGCCGGAGTTGTACGGGCAGGCCCTAACGCTGGCTCGGGAGCAGGGGCTGCCGTCTTGGGAGGCGGAGCGGGCGACGTTCGGGGCCACACACGCCGAGGTAGGCGCTTATTTGCTGGGGATTTGGGGACTACCCAACACGATTGTCGAAGCGTTGGCTTTTCATCACTGCCCGGCGCAGAGCCAGGAAAAGACCTTGAGCCCACTGACGATCGTGCACACGGCTAATGCGTTGGCGCATGAGCAGACGCCGGCTGCAGAGTCTCTCGCATTCCTGTTAGATCTCGATTACTTGACCATGCTTGGCCAAGCCGATCGGCTTCCCGAGTGGCGAGAACAATGTATGACAGTTCTGCAAGGAGGCGGCCAGTGAGTGAAAAAATTCTCTTTGTTGATGATGACGCCAACATTCTCGAAGCGTACCGAAGGCAACTGCGCAGGCAGTTTACGGTTGAGACGGCGCTCGGTGGAGAAGAGGGACTCGAAGTCGTACGCAGTCAGGGTCCTTTCGCCGTAGTCGTTTCAGACCTTCGTATGCCCGGGATGGACGGAATTCAGTTTCTTTCGGCTGTTCGTGAGGCGGCGCCGGATAGCGTCCGCTGTATGCTCACCGGGCATGCTGATCTCGACGCGGCTATCGCCGCCGTGAATGCAGATAACCTCTTTCGTTTTTTGACAAAGCCGTGCCCGCCTGATGAATTGGGAAAAACGCTTGAGGCCGCCGTCACCCAGTATCGCCTCGTTACGGCTGAACGAGAGTTGTTAGAGAAAACGCTTACCAGCAGTGTGCAAGTGTTGATGGAGGTCTTGAGCTTGGGTAACCCGACCGCCTTCGGTTACGCTTCGCGCATCAAACGCTACATTCAGCATATGGCGACACAGCTGAAGCTCGCGAATACGTGGGAATTTGAAATTGCCGCTATGCTCTCGCAGATTGGCGCTGTGGCGCTGCCCGCCGCTCTCCTACAAAGGGTGTACACTGACCAACCCTTGTCCCCCGAAGAGCAAGAAGTCGTGACAGCGCTTCCCAAGGTCACAAGCGCCTTGGTGGCAAAAATTCCGCGTCTTGAGTCGGTTGCTCGTATGATCGAAGGATTGCAGCAGCCGATTGATCTGCGCGCCGTTGTCGAGAACTTTAAGCAGGGCAATACCATTGGGCTCGGGACCCAGATGTTGATGGTCGCCCTTGATTTTGACCGGCTGGTTGCGCAGGGAGTTTTCCCCAAAGCAGCACTAGCGAAAATGAGTCAACGCAAAGCCCGCTACTTACCACTTTTGTTGACAACGCTGGAAAATATCGAATTAGATCCGGCCTTCCAGACCACAAAAGCCGTGCGGGTGCATGCGCTCATGCCAGGCATGATTCTCGATGAAGACTTGCACGCCCAGAACGGCTCCTTGCTCCTGGCAAAAGGCCACGAGATCACCCCTTCGATCATCGCCCATCTCCACAATTTCTCACGGACTGTGGGCGTGGTGGAGCCATTCCGCGTCATCACGTTCAATGATTTCTCGGAGTCGCGCCCGGCAGAGAAGCAGAAAGGAGGCAGAAGTCATGCGGCCTAAGGTGCTCCTGGTTGATGATGAACCTCATGTCAGTACGGCGCTCAAGCGGGTCTTGCGAAGAATGGATTACGAGATTCTGACGGCGTGTTCTGGACATGAGGCTCTTCAACTGCTTGCACAAGAGCCAATTGATGTTATCGTCTCTGACGAACAGATGCCTGGTATGGCCGGCTCTGAGTTGCTCGCGCTGGTGCGCTGCCGCTACCCTCGCACCATGCGGATTATGTTAACGGGACACGCCAGCCTGGAAACTGTTGTAAACGCTATCAATGAGGGAGAGATCTCTCGCTTCTTGGCGAAACCGTGTAATGAACAAGACCTGACTCACGCTATCGAACACGCGTTACAACAGAAAGAGCGCTTCCCCGATATCCAGTCATCTTCAGCAACAGCGGAACGCCAGTCTCCGCTCCTGCAAGCACTAGAGAAAGGCGCTCCAGGAATCACGAAGGTCAAGAGAGACGCGAGTGGCGCGATCTTCCTGGAAGATGCAGATGTGGATTTGGAGGCGTTAGTCCAAACGATTCAGGTTGCAGTCGCTCAACGATAGGACGAATAAAAAAGCGTCCGATTGCCAGCTATAGCAACGCGCGCCACAGCGTCTCTCTTTTGGTGATGCACGGGAAGCCGTCATGATGACGGAACCGGTTCAACTATGTCAATACCAGGTGGTGGGGAGAAGTGGAACAGTTCATCTTTGAGCGGGGCTGAGCGATCAATGTTAAAGAGTCGTAAACGCGTCACGTTCCCCAGAGGGTCTGTCACCACTGCTTGCTGAATGTCAAAGGTTTTGGCGTTGACTGTAAGGTCAAGCAGCCCAATCGCCTCCGGGTCTTGCTTTGGGGTCAATCGTAACTGATACGCCTCCGGCGTCTCGCTTGTGAGGGACACCGTAAAATCTTTGGTGAGTTGACCGACGCCTAACAGAAACGACGCCGGGGTGTTGGATGAGAACGCCTGTTGAAACGGAGTCTTAATGACTTGATTCTCTGCGGGTTGATAAAACCAAAAAAATTTCCCGTCAGACACGAGCATCTGTTTAGATTCGGCAAATTCCCAGCGCATGCGTCCAGGTTTCTTGAAGACCACCGAGCCGTGCGACTCGACTTTTTGTCCTAACGTCGCAGACTCCACTTCTTGCTGAAAATCCGCGCGGAAGCCGGAGGTCGAGTCGTAACGAGCCTGGAGATTCTTGACAACTTCAGAAACGGATGCGGCTTGAGCAGCATAGCCAGTAGCCAGTAGCCAGTAGCCAGTAGCCAGTAGGGCAAAAAAGCGGGGGGGAATATTTTTCATAAGTGCTAAAGTATCAAACACAATAAAAACAAAAAGAGTGCGTCTTGTTGTTCTTCTCCAAGTTTTCTCTACTGACTACTGAATGCTGACTCCTACTCCCTGCGCCCCGCCTGCACCAGCACCTCTCTGGGCTTTCCTGCTTCAGCGGAAGGCGCAATGAGCCCTTCTCGTTCCATGCGCTCGATCATGCGCGCGGCGCGGTTATACCCAACCCGGAGACGTCGCTGCAGCCAGGAGATTGACGCTTGACGACTTTCCATCACCAAGTCTCGCGCCTGTTCATACAACTCATCGTATTCAATTTCATCAATCCCGCCATCGGAACCCTTTTCGTTCTGGGATTTTTCCAGCGCTGCTACAAATTCAGCGTCATACATCGGCTTGCCCTGTTTCTTGATTGCGTTTACCACTTTCTGAATTTCCGCTTCTGACACGAAAGCGCCGTGCAGGCGTTGGATATCCGTACTGCCGGGCGGGAGAAACAACATATCGCCTTCACCCAACAGTCGTTCGGCGCCGATGGCATCCAGAATTGTGCGCGAGTCCACCCGAG
Organism: uncultured Enterobacteriaceae bacterium; assembly: GCA_964618735.1. Classification (GTDB taxonomy): domain Bacteria; phylum Desulfobacterota; class Binatia; order Bin18; family Bin18; genus SYOC01. The sequence continues at coordinate 2,088 of CAZUFQ010000357.1, read as the reverse complement.
AAGAGACTTTGAATGAGACCCGCGCTGGGAAGTTCGCTTTGATGATACCGGTAATGACATCGACTGAAGGACGTTGTGTCGCAAGAATCAAGTGAATGCCGGCGGCGCGTCCCATTTGCGCCAAGCGTGTAATTGGCTCCTCAATATCTTTCCCTACCGTCAACATGAGGTCAGCTAATTCATCGACAATAACAACAAGATAAGGCAACCTTTGGTGACTCAGCGTCATGCCATTCGGCACCTCGCGGGGCATAGGCGGCGTGTCTTCTTCCTCTTCTCCCTCCTCCACCACTTGTGTGAGTTTAATAATGCCGTCAGTCACGAGTTGTCCGGTTTCCATAAGACGGTTATAGGCCGCGATATTGCGGACTCCTTTGTCCTTGAGCAGCCGATAACGGTGCTCCATGCGCCGCACCACCTCTTGTAAGGCACCACCCGCTTCTTTGGGGTGTGTAATTACCGGCGCGAGTTGATGCGGGAGATCTTCGTACAGCGAGAGCTCCAACATTTTCGGATCGATCATAATAAAGCGAGCATCGCGTGGCGAGGCGCGGAACAGCAGGCTCATGATCATCGCGTTGAGCGACACCGATTTCCCCATCCCCGTCGCGCCGGCGACGAGCATGTGCGGCATCCGCGCAAGGTCCGCTACGATCGCGTTTCCAACCGTGTCTTTTCCCAATGCTAAGGTCAACGGTGAATCCGTCTGGTGGAAGCCTGGACTGTCAATGATCTCACGTAAACAGACTTTCTCACGACGGGGGTTCGACACCTCAATGCCGACGACAGCTTGACCGCGAATGGGCGCCAGAATACGCACAGAGACCGCGCGCAACGCCATCTGCAGGTCATCGACCAGCGAAGTGACGCGGCTAACTTTCACGCCCGGCGCCGGCTCGAATTCGTATGTGGTAATGACCGGGCCGGGGCGCACGGCCACCACTTTGCCTTCAACGCCAAAATCCGCCAGCTTGCTTTCCAAAATACGGGAGCTGGCGTGCAGCGCTTCTTCATCGATTTTCACAGCTAATCGCACCGGCGGATCGAGCAAAGAGACCGACGGCAGTATGTACGGTTTTCCATTGCCGGACGCCTCTATCGGCGAACGTACAGCAACAGGTTTCGACTGGCTCCCTTTCGTGGGCGCCGGCGGCGGAGCGGGTCGACTGATGATGATTGGCGGTAATGTAGGCTCTTCCTCTTCTTCGTCAGGATCGGCTGGCAGCGACGCCAAGGTAAAGACTTTTTTTGCCGGACTGTCTTTTTTCGCCGGGCGCGCTTTTCCCAAGATGGGCTCTTCTTCGGCAGTGAGCTGTGACGAGGGCTCTGGCGACGCGCCTGGTGTACGATGTAGAAATTTCCATGCGCCAACCAAGAACGTTGAGAGGGCGCCGAGCACGCTTTCCGCCGCCCATCGCAAGGAAATCCGCAGCATCATCATCAACGACACTAGCAACACAGGGACGAGCACTACGTACGAGCCCAAACGGTTCAGCCCTGTTTGCAGTTGAAATGCGAGAAAGCCACCGACCCAGCCGCCAGCGTCAGCTACTTCTTGACTCTCTGGATGTTCGAGCGCTACGCATGCAGCACAAGCCAACGTAAAAATGAAAAATGCCGCGGATTGGGTCAGCGGCGCGGGAAAGGGCAGTATGCGCAGCAGCACCATCGCCCCATATAAAAAAGCGACAGGCAACGCGTAACTAACTTCCCCCAACATCGGGCGAGCGATATCCGACAAGACGTGGCCAATCAGCCCCATCTGATTCGCATGGGGATCGTTTATATAATAGGAAGAAAACGCGAGAAAGAAAAAAAGCGCCAGGGCTGCACAGGCAATGGCGATAACTTCATCGCCAAATGCGCGCTCCTGGGATTGTTGTGGCTTGCGCCCCCCCGCCATGTCCACCCCTCCTCATCACATCTCCATCACAAACGGTAAAACCACAGGACGTCGGCCAAACGTACGGCGGAAATAACGCCGCAATGATAACCGCACTTGTTCTTTGACTACTCCAGTGTCTGTCCGCGACTCCTGAGGCAACTCATTGAGCGCAACACTCACGGCTTCTTTTGCCGCCGTAAAGT
>CAZUFQ010000356.1:0-7069 GCA_964618735.1 uncultured Enterobacteriaceae bacterium | reverse complement strand
GGCCGTGACCAGATCGAGCCGCCCATCCCCATTGACGTCCGCCACCGCCACGGAGAATGGAGAGTCTCCCACTGGATACTGTGGTCCAGGATAGAGAGGGGACGAGCCCAGGACGGGAACCGTGATGACGGGGGAGAACCGGCGATGCCGGCTGCCTGGGAATCTAGCCGCCACACGCAGAGACAGAGGGGTGGCGGTCGCCTCAGCGAGGGTCGTTTGGATGGTGTAGCGATGATCCCCGGCGACGGCATCCCCATTCACACCGTCATCGTGGAGGGCGCCAAGAATCGCGAGTAAGCGGCCATTCGCGTCCACGCTCTGCAGGATCACACTGTTGGGGACGACCGAGGGGTCGGCGATGACGGCGGTGACCGTCACCGGCGTCACAAAGCCCACAACCAGAGCATCGGGCGTGACCGCCGGGGCGCCGATGTTCCAGGCCAAAGCCTGCCCCGTGCTCAGGAGGCTGCCCACGGCCCCAAAGACTAAGAACCGGAGGATTGTTCGTGTTACGTGCGCGGTGCCCATAGATTGCCCTACTCCTTCCAGCGCCAGAGCGGCGCGATTCACCCTGAGAGCCGCGTGGTTCTCGTCCACCTTTGCCAACAGTGCCGCAGCGCAAAGAGGGGGATGCTGCCCAACAGGACCACCCGTGGCTCAGGTGCAAATGTAGCGTCGTCAAAGACAGGACTGCGGTAGGCGAAGAAGTGTCCACCGACCTCCCTCTCGGTAGGGCAGTGGCTCCTCATCGCAGCCCCGCTTGGACCCGTGGCCCAACACGGGGACCAGTGCCGCACTTGTCCCCGATACCGACACTGTCACGACCCACTTGGCGGTGGTCTATGGCTCCCTCCTTCTGGCTGTCGCCCCCGTGCGGTGAGGAGAGGGCTTCTCCCTGCCTCCTCTGTCCGACCTTCTTTCCTTGTCCACTCGCTACGTCTGTCGTGCGCGGTGGACGTGGCGTGCGTGCGACCAGGGAACCGTGAGGTTCGCCTACCATCGTCCTTTGCCCTTCTCGCCTCGCCGGTAACCAATTTGCCCCATAGCTTGCTCTGAGTCCTCCGTCTAGGCCATACCGGGTTGGCAGGTGCTCATCAAACAAAGTGACCTTTTCTATGGTCGGGTAAATTAAGAGGGTCCGGGGTCCGGTCTTGATTTATTTATATGGATTGTAGTCCATAGGGACGAGTCTCCCTGATCGAATGAGGCGTGTCTTAAAGGCCGCCGCTCAGGCAGAATGACAACCATGCCTGACCGTAATCACTGCGCAACAAGCCCGCCATCCACCGGCATTGCGTGCCCGGTGACAAAAGACGCTGCATCCGAGCAGAGCCAGACCACAGCCTCGGCAATCTCCTCTGGTTTGCCGGCGCGCCCGATCGGATGGGCCGCGGCCATGGCGGCAAGCACTTTGGGCTGCTGGCGAGTAATACGGTTGATCATTGGCGTTTCAATAGCGCCGGGACAGACGACATTCACCCGAATGCCTGACTTGGCGTATTCCAGGGCCGCCGTCTTGGTGAGTCCAACAACACCATGCTTACTGGCGACGTACGCGCCGCTGCCCCGTCCCCCGACCAGGCCCGCGCCCGACGCAGTATTGACAATTGCTCCTCCACCCTGCGTCAGCATCTGACGAATCTCGTACTTCATGCACAACCAAACGCCTTTGAGATTGACGGCTAACACGCGCTCCCAGTTTGCTTCTGTGTCATTCACAATAAAAGCGCCCCGCCCTTCGATGCCCGCGTTGTTATGTGCGCAGTCCAGCCGGCCGTAAGCGGCTACTGCTTGCTGCACCAGAGCTTCAACCTCTGACGCATTCGAGACATCCGCCTTCACGAAGATCGCTTCGCCGCCGGCATTTTTGATGAGTTGGACCGTCTCTTGGCCCCCCTCCATGGTCACATCGGCCGCCACGACCCTGGAGCCTTCACGCGCAAACGCAAGCGCCGTTGTTCTCCCAATTCCTGAACTTGCCCCCGTCACTAATGCGACTTTTCCAGCTAAAGTTCCTGCCACTTTTCTTGCTCCTTTCGTACTCTCGTTGTTAACGACTGGCTTGCGTCAAACGCACTGGCAGACGTTTGATGCCCGCGACCGCGTTCGACTAACGGCGGCCAGAACGAGCGCGTCAACCGATAACGCCGTCGCGGCGAAGGGATTCAATTTTTTCGGCGGAGAAGCCAAGCAGCGACATCAGAACTTCGTCGGTATCCTCACCCAGAATCGGCGCGGCGCGGCGCACGTTGCAAGGTGTCGCGCTCATACTCCATGGCACGCCGGCATGGATTCGCTTGCCCACTTCAGGATGCTCTAGTTCGACCAGGAAACCGCGTTCACGCAGATGACGGTCGAGCGCAAGGTCCTTGTTGGTCAGCGTTGGCATCGCGGCCACGCCCGCCCGCTGGAGTAGCTCGGCCGCATCCCATTGATCGCGCTCAGAAGTCCAGCGAGTGATTATCGCATCGAGTTCGTCTTCGTGTTGCTTACGGAGGATGGCCGAAGAAAAACGCGGGTCATGTGTCAATTCCGGCTGGCCGATAGCCCAACATAGCGCGCGCCACTCGGCTTCATTGCCAACTGCGATGGTAAGCCACTCTTCTTCATCACCCTTGCTCTTGTAGCAGTTGTGGGGCGCCATGTGGGAATCGCGATTGGCCGTGACCTTTGGCTCGCGCCTGTGTATTGCGTATTCCAGCCACGCCTCAGGCATCACCATTTCGAGCGCTTCCCACAGGGAAACGTCAATGTATTGCCCACGCCCGGTATGCGAACGATGAATCAGCGCGGCGATGGCGGCGAATACGGCCAGGGCTCCCGAGTTCGGATCACCATATGTGATGCCGGTCTCGCCGGGTTTGCCGGAAGTGTAACCGCTTACCGAGAACAGTCCTGATTGTGCTCCGAGCAGACCGCCGTAACTGACGAAACGGGAATACGGCCCGGTCTGCCCGTAACCTGAAAGCGAGAGCATGATGATATCCGGCTTGACTTCGCGCAGCCGCTCGTAGCCCAGCCCCATCCGGGTAATCACGCCCGGCGCGAAATTCTCTACTACCAGATCGCAATGAGGGACGAGACTCAGCGCTATGTCGACCGCGGCGGGATTGCCCAGGTCGAGCGAGATGCTGCGCTTGCCCTGATTCCATTGATTGAAGCTGCCGGCGCGATTGATGCCGGTTTTGCCGTCAGCAAACGGTGGAATAAGACGATTGATCTCGGGTTTTTTTACACTTTCGACCCGAATCACATCAGCCCCGAGATGCGCCAGCTGCAGAGTACAAAAGGGTCCCTGCCACACCCAGGAAAAATCCAGCACTCGAACCCCTTTGAGGGGCCCGTCCTTGCCGTTCGCTGCTGTGCCCCCAATCCGCTCCTGCCTCTTCCTCTCCTGCGTGGTTGGGAGACCAGCCAGGTGCGGGTGGTTTCCAGGAGCAGATCCCTTAGCCTCTGCTTCGGAGTCTGGCAGGCTGAAGCCTGCTCCGCCACGCATGAGAAACTGCCCGTTGTGTTCACCCAAACGAGGAGCTGCACGCTCCATCCGCCATCCCATATCGGAGGCCTTGAACGGGATTGAAGCAACCTCGACGCGAGGTGCTCGATCGTGCAGAGGCAACAATGTAAAAAAGTTTCGTTCGCGGAGATGTGGATCGGTAAAGATATCCGCCATCCAGTTAACCGGCGCCGCCGGAATCCGCCGCTGCTGACACGCGTGAAACAATTCGGTCACATCCCACTGCCTGACCCAGTCCTCAATCAGTAATGACAGTGCATCGGAATTGCGGCCGCGCAACAGACGATCTTTGAAAATCTCATCTCTGGCCCACTCCGGCTCTCCCATAAGCTGCACCAGCGATTGCCATTGATGCTCCTCGACGCAGGCAAGCAGGATCTTCCCGTTGCGGCACTCAAAAATCCTCCACGGTCCCAGCAGTCGACCCCCGAGGCGAGAGGTGCGCAGGCCTGCGTACGTATAGATGACGAAGCTCAGCTCGAGCATTGCGGCCAGGCATTCCTGGGCTGAGACTTCGATCACCTGCCCAGCGCCGCTCCGCATGCGATGGAACCAGGCCGCAAGGGTTGCGAACGCAGCATGGTTGGCGGCCTGAAATTCCGCCTGATGCCCGTAAAGCTTGAGCGGCGGCAAGTCTGGACGTTTCGAGCACAGGGGCGCAAGTGCGGCGACGCCGCCGGCGTGGATCATGTTCAATTCGTATGCGCGCCAATCTGACCGGGGTCCGTAATCACCGTAGGCCGAGATGCCGGTGATGATTAAGTCCGGATGGGTCGACTGAATAGCTGCACTCTCCATCCGGAGCGCCGCCCGTTCGTACGGGGGAACATTGTGAACCAGGATGTCGGTGGCCTCAAGGAGTTCATCTAACTTCGCTCGATCCGCTGGGACTCGGAGGTCAAGGCTGACACCGCTTTTGTCTGCATTGAGATAATGGAATAGACCGCTCGTGTCGGGGTCGGGGTGGTCGCCGATGAACGGGCCGCGAAAGCGGGTGCTGTCGCCCTCAGGCGGTTCGACCTTGAGCACCTGAGCGCCCAAAAGAGCCATCAGCTTCGTTGCAAACGCAGCGGCAACTCCGTCGCCGCATTCAACCACACGGACATCGTCAAGCGGCAAGCGTTTCATCGATTCCCCCGTGCTCTCGCGATAATCAAATTCTGCATTTCGGCTTTCTTATGCGCGCCGCGCAGACTCCCTCGCTCGGCTCTAAAATCGAAACTTCCTCTAGGCATCCTTCTGACGGAGTACTTTGCGGGCTTCAAGCTCCTTCACCTGTTCCTCAGAATAGCCGAGATAGTTTTGCAGAATTTCCCGATTGTGCTCGCCGAGAAACGGCGCCTCAAGTTCCAACAATTGTGGGAACTCGGAAAACCTGAGAGGAACACCGGGGATCTGCAGTTCACCAGCGATGCGATCCGTAACGGTCCTGACCGTGCGCCGTTCACGCAGATGCGGATGGTGCATCGCCTCCACCACCGAGAGCACCGGCGCAACGGGCACACGTTGCTCTTCTAAGAGGCGAATCGCTTCTTCGTCACTAGGTGTGGAAGCGAGCCATTCCTCGACCAGGTTAATCAATACGGCGCGGTTTTCAGCGCGCTTGGCATTGGTGGCAAAGCGCGGATCATCCACCAGTTCGGGCTTGCCGATTGCCCGGCACACCGCCGGCCACTGCCGATCGAGTGGCGCCATGATCACCAAATAGTGCGACTTGCCCTTGAACATCCCAAGCGGAGCGTACAGGGGATGGTGCGCGCCGATGCGTCGCGGTTTGTGCTTGCCCCCACTCATGCTGTACGCATGCACGCTCGTCTCATGGTAATGGAAGTAAGAGTCCAGCAGGCTAATATCGAGGCGTTGTCCTTTCCCGGTACGCTCGCGATAGAGCAATGCGCAAGCGATGGCCGCGACGGCATGCATTCCCGTAGACGCGTCACCAATAGCCATACCAGGAAAGCACGGGGGCCCATTGGGCTCACCGTTCATATCGAGAATCCCGGCGTAGGCAGCCCCGATAAAATCAAAGCCGGGTTTGAATGCTAGCGGACCCTGCTGTCCGAACGCCGAGATGGAGCACATCACGATCTTGGGGTTGATCGCTTTCACTGTCTCGTAATCCAACCCCATGCGCGCGATGACGCCGGGCGCGAAATTTTCAATCAGCACGTCCATCTGCGGCAACAGGCCCTTGAGAATGGTGAGTCCTTCAGGTTTCTTATAATCGAGGCAGAGACTTTTCTTGCCCCGGTTCTGCTGAATAAAAAGGCCGCTGCGTCCTTCTTTGAGATAGGGAGCATAGCGAGTGGGCTCACCGCCGGGCGCTAACTCGACCTTGATGACCTCAGCGCCCATCTCGACCAACAGGCGCGTGGCCGTCGGACCAGCAATGTGTTGGGTGAAATCCAATGCCTTGTAGCCGCTCAAAATGTGTTCTTGCTGGTTCGTGGTCATTTCTCTCTCCTCTTTCACGAGGCAGCCGCGTCTGGTTGTGTGTTACCGTTCTTCACGAAATAGTGCTTGCCCTCTTTTCCCACGACCGTTCCCGTAAAGAAGTCCGGGTTGAGGCTCGGCTACAGCTTGAACAGATTACCGAAGGTAAAAGCGTAGTCAGAGTCTGTGGCCTGGGCTGTGCGTCCGCCACGGCGGACTGCGCCCCAGAATGCGCCGCTTTCGACGCAGATGTCAAGTTCACCCTAATCCCAGGAATGGCGCCATTTGGGCGGAACAGAGCAAACCATGTCATTCTGAGCTGGAGCGCAGCGCAGGCGAAGAATCTCGCCATGCATCTATCGGCTCATAAGCTTCTTCGGCCGGAGTTTATCCTGAGCAAGGCCGAAGGAACCTCAGTAATGACAGCTCTGCGCTGACGCGGTGTGTTTCTCGGCCAACTCTATGTAGTAGGGCAGCCATCCCGGGTTACCAATGTCATGGTGAAATACGACTATAGGAGAACCGCTGCCGCCTTTGAGCAGCTCTATCGTGCCTCCGGCCACATGGACAGAAGTCTCAATGAAATTCATGCTGCACTCCTCGCATCAGGTTGATGTCGGCCTTCATGCCGGGCGCCAGCGGCCTGCTAGGAGAGGCCGTGGCAGGGCTTCCCAACTGCGCCGTTTGCGGTCCGCCATAGCGCACCCTGCCAACTGTAGACGTAGCGGACTCTGAACGAAATCGGTCAGGCGTAACGCGGCAGCACTTCTTTACCGATCGCGATGATTTGACGCTTGACTTCCTCAAGGGGCAATTGTCCTTGGTCGCCCTGCAATATAAACCATTCCGGATTGACGTTTTCGACCAGCGCGTCGATCTCGCGCCGGACGTCATCAGCGGTTCCGACGTAGGCGGCTTTGACGCGCTCTTGGCGCTCAATCGTCACTTCCGACGCGGGCAACATCACCTTGCCCTCCGGGTAGCGCGCTTCGTCTTCGGGCAGCCTCCAGGCTTCGGCAAATCCGAAATAACGGAAAAAGGTTGCATACACGACACCGCCTACGCCCCAGGGGCAACGCATTAAAAGTGCAGGGACAGTAGGAGATTAGCAGGCATGAG
>CAZUFQ010000355.1:0-7074 GCA_964618735.1 uncultured Enterobacteriaceae bacterium | reverse complement strand
ACCTTGTACCCTTAGGAAAAGCGGACGTGAAGCGGGAAGGGCGCGATGTCACCGTGGTCGCCCTTGCGTGGATGGTGCATGAAGCGTTGGCGGCGGCAGAAACCTTGCAGCAAGAAGGCGTCTCACTCGAAGTGATTGATCCCCGCACCTTGTCGCCGATCGACGCGGAAACGATCCGCGCCTCTGTGCAGAAAACTGGCCGGTTAGTCGTAGCCGATGAAGCAGGCCCCACGGCGAGTGCTGCTGCGGAGATCTGTGCATTAGTGACAGAAGATCCCGCGACTTTCCGCGCCTTGAAAGCTCCGGTGAAACGGGTATGCGCGCTACAAGTGCCGATTCCCTATAGTCCCCAATTAGAGAGTTATGTATTTCCGGATCGTGAAAAAATCGCAGCGGGAGTGCGGGAGGTGATGGGGAATTGAATTTTGCGTGAGTGAGCCTCACCGCCGGGGGTTCAAACCCCCGGCTACCCTCAGATCAGCACGCCGTGCTGAAGGGCGACGCGAAGCGACGCATGATGGTAGGCCGGTCTTTTAAGGCCGGCCGAACCTCACACCACCGCCGATACTCCACCATCGATATTGATCGCCGTTCCCGTAATAAAGCGCGCCTGATCAGAGACCAAAAAGGCCACCAATGCGCCCACTTCTTCCGGCTCTCCCAGTCTTTGCAACGGCACCCCTTTCCCCATCTTCGCGTGGAACTCTGCAAGAGTGCCTTGTCCGCCGCTCGCACGCCAGTAGCGCTCAGTCTGCGCGCTTTTTATATTTGTCAAGCAGACAGTGTTGACGAGAATGTTCTCTGCTGCGTAGTCACGTGACAATGCTTTGGTCAGTGCGATGCCTGCTGCACGACTGACAGAAGTTGGAAGCGAGCGCGCCGTCGGCGCTTTGCCGCCGGGATGCGTCACATTAATGATGCGACCGCCGCCGGCTTTCCGTAGATGCGGGATCACCAACTGAGAGCACCACACTGCCGCCATCAGTTTAAGGTCCAGATCTTCTTCCCATTCGGCTTCGGTTACCTCTTCAAACTTTTTAGCCGCCGACCTGCCGGCGTTGTTGACGAGAATATCGATGCGGCTAAAGCGCTCAGCCACTGACGAAACAAACGCCTCAATCTCCTTGCGCTTAGTGACATCGACTGGATGTGCGAATACCTCGCCGCCGCTCAGACTCCGGATCTCCACCGCGGCGCTTTCCAACACCTCTGGCCGCCGTGCACAGATCGCCACTTTTACGCCTTCGTTCGCCAGCGTGAGGGCAACGGCCTTACCAATTCCTTCACTGCCGCCGGTCACAATCGCCACTTTTCCTTTGAGTCCGAGTTCCATAGTTGATTCCCTCCTTTTAAAGTAGGGTGCGCTTGCGCACCGCGTCTATGCTCCTTGTTCCAGCTCAGCTAACAGTCCGTTGACATCCAAGGCCCGACCTCCCATATTGAGCTTGCCCACGGCGTCGCGCGGCCAGGTCTCAGAGGGACGGTCCACATACAACTCCACTCCGTTGTCGTCAGGATCAGCCAAGTAGATCGCCTCGGACACTCCGTGATCAGCAGTTCCTTGCAAGGGGTAATGCGCCTCCTGCAACCGTTTCAACGCCTTGGCCAGCTCCTGGCGATTGGGGTACAGAATGGCGAAGTGGTAGAGCCCTGTATGTCCCGGAGGCGGCGGGGTCGCGCCTTTCCCAGCCCAGGTATTAAGGCCAAGGTGATGGTGATATCCACCGGCAGAGAGAAAGACCGCCGAGTCGCCACGCCGCATGGTGACTTCAAAGCCCAGCAGGTCGCGGTAAAAGGCCAGAGACCGTTCCAGGTCGGCAACAGTCAAATGAATGTGGCCGATCATCGTTTGTGGGTGAATTGATGTTGTTGTGTTTTGAGGTGTTGACATTGTGACCTCCTTATGACGCTGTGGTATGCCTGTATCTACTTCTTCTCTAGTGAAGTGTACACCGCATCAACCAAAGTGGGCCAGCGCAAGTCGGGATTCTGGAGCGTGCCGGTCTGGTACTGATTCGGCACGTAGCCGAAACCCACACGCGCTTCCGTATCGGCGAAGCCAATGGACCCCCCTCTGCCGGGGTGCCCAAACGTGCGGGGATTGGGGCCAAACGGACGTTCTGGCGTGGGGAGCATAAACCCCGATCCAAACCGAGTGGGAAATTGGAGAACCGCATCAAGGCCGTACGACTGTTCGATTATAGCTGTTTCGGTCATTGCCGGGTTAAGCAAGTGAACACCATCGAGCGCGCCGCCATGAGCCAGCGCCCCGTAAATGCGGCCCAGCGCTCTTGCAGTCGTGTGACCATTTCCTGCGGGAATCTCGGCAGCGCGCCATGCCCGGGTGTTCGTCACTTCAGGAGTTCGTGGCGGGTTGAGAAAAGCCCGCGCCGACACTGACCTTGGGTCCCGCAGTAATATTTCCCACATCGTAGTGTCACCTGGCAGTGGGGGCGGATCAGGAAGCACCTCAGCAGCTCGCGTGTCTTCGACTTCTGGTACGCCGATAAAAAAGTCTGCTCCAAGCGGTCCTGTCACCTCTGCCCGCAGAAATTGTCCAACGCTTTTGCCGGTAATCCGTCGTATGACTTCTCCAATTAAGAAGCCGAAGGTCATAGCATGATAACCGTGCTTCGCGCCTGGCTCCCACCAGGGCTCGGTCTCGGCCAGCGCGGCAGTCATGGTGTTCCACTCGTAAAGAGACTGGGGCGACATGTCTTTTCTGATGGCTGGCAATCCGGCGCGGTGGCTCAATAGCCAGCGCACGGGAATCGCTTCTTTACCTGCCTGGGCAAACTCTGGCCAATAGCGGGTGACTGGCGCATCGAGGTCAAGCAAGCCGCGCTCGACCAGCATATGCGTGCACAGTGTGGTCATGCCTTTCGTTGTTGAGGCGACACTGACAATCGTATTCTTTTCCCAAGGTCTGGTGCGGGCAGCATCCGCAAAACCGCCCCAGAGGTCCACCACTGGTTTACCATCCACATAAACACAAACGGCGGCGCCTACGTCTCCACGCTTGGTAAAAGTTTCAGCAAAGGCTTCACGCACCGCCGCGAAGCGTGGATCACAGACGCCTTGGAGTTGTGGGGCTGCACTCATGTGCTTTCCTCCTTTTTGGTTCTCGGCTTTTTTGCCTTTTTAGTCTGTAAAGATCTTAGCTGGACCTTTCGGGACGATGCCGTATGGGTTGACTCTCGGGATGCTATAGTACGTGCGCTTGATGTGGTGGAAATCCACGGTGTCGGCTACTCCTGGAACATTGTAGAGGCGTTTTAGATATGCCGAGAGGCGAGGATAATCGATCAGCCGACGTACGTTGCACTTGAACAGACCATGGTAGGCGATGTCAAATCGTATCAGCGTGACAAATGCGCGCCAATCGGTTTCGGTAATGCGTTCTCCTAATAAATAGGAGCGTCCTTCCAGACGCTGCTCTAGTTCATCAAGACAGTTGAAGACTGCGGTGACTGCCTCTTCGTATGCCTCCTGAGACACCGCAAAACCCGTGCGATACACGCCGTTGTTGAGCCCTTCGTAAATACGTTCGTTGAGCGCATCGATTTCGGCGCGGAGTTCAACAGGATAGAAATCTACCGATGCATCACCGAATGCATTAAAAGCGCTGTTGAGCATGCGGATGATGTCGGCGGACTCATTATTCACCATCGTACTTTGCTTTTTATCCCACAACACCGGCACGGTTGCGCGACCGGTGAAGTGAGAATCGGCGCGCGTGTACATCTCGTGGATGTAGCGGATGTTGTAAAGCGGATCTGGGCTCGAACCGGGATACTCGCCAAAGCTGTACCCCTGCTCGGTGAATTGGGGAATAGCGATAGACACGGAGATCACATCCTCTAGCTTTTTCAGCTTGCGATAGATCAACGTGCGGCACGCCCACGGACAGTTGAGGGCAACATACAAGTGATAACGATCAGGCTCAGCACGAAAGCCGTCGCGACCGGTCGGTCCTGGCGCGCCATCAGGCGTCACCCAGTGGCGAAAGGTTGAGACTGGACGGACGAAGCGTCCCTGTGCGTCAGCTCGTCGCGTTATTGGTCCGTCATCTTCCCACTTTCCATCTACGAGCATAATGACCTCCTTGGTGTACCAGAGCTGTTCACCGGTTTCTTGCTAGTTTACTCCCATGCCCTGTGTGAAGCACGGGAAAATTGCTAAGAGAGTCTCACTTGCACAAAATAGAGGAAAATAAAGGAGGCTGTAATGGCGCGAGTAGATTTCGGTATGTTCGATTGGATAGACCGCGGTAAAGCTCCGGTGCAGCAACTCTATGCACAACGGTTGCAACTTGTGGAAGAGGCTGACGCCGCAGGATTCTATTGCTACCACTTGGCAGAGCATCACATTACGCCTCTCGCCATGGCGCCGTCGCCTGCACTCTTTCTGACGGCGGCGGCGCAGCGCACCAAGCGTATTCATCTGGGTCCATTGGTCTATCTGCTGCCGCTGTATAACCCTCTGCGGTTGATCGAAGAAGTGTGTATGCTCGACCACCTCTCGAACGGGCGACTAGAGCTGGGGGTTGGCCGTGGCGTCTCACCCTATGAACTGAGCTATTTTGGCGTAGATGCGGCCCAGACGCGCTCGATCTTCGATGAGACCATGGCGATCCTCGTCGCCGGCATGACCAATGAGCGTCTCACCTTCGAAGGGCGACATTACCAGTATCGCGACGTGCCCATGGAGATCCATCCCTTGCAGAAGCCATACCCGCCGTTGTGGTATCCCACCAACAATCCGGACAGTGTTGACTACGTGGCGAGGCACGGTTACCACTTTGCGGACATTGGTCCAGCCGCGCACGTGCGCCAGCTTGTAGACAGGTATCGGTCAACGTGGGAAACGCATCGCCATGAATCGGGTCGCTTCAATGGTCATGTGACCGAACCTAAGGTGGGCGTGATGCGGCAAGTGTTTGTGGCGGATACCGACGCCGAGGCGCTGGCGGCGACGCGCTCCGCCCACAGCGATTGGTATCATTCCATTACTAAACTCTGGCATGAGCACAATGATCACAGCGTGGACGGCTACTTTAAATGGGACACGGCCGTGCAGCATCACACGATTCTTTTCGGCTCTCCAGCGACCGTCCGTGAGCAAATGGCGGAGCTGCTGGAAGTCAGCGGGTGCAACTATATGATTTGTTCGTTTGCCTGGGGAACTTTTTCCCATGAACAGATGTTGCGTTCGCTCAGACTATTCTCCAAGGAGGTGATGCCGGCGTTTCAATAAGATGCTCTGGCGCGGCGGCATTGCCGCCATCTATCTACAATTGTGAGTGCGTTTAATTGCGAAGTTGCGGTTATCGTCCTTTCCACTGCGGTTTACGTTTCTCCGAGAAGGCGCGTGGACCCTCAAGCGCATCTTCACTTTTGTAGACATGATCGAAGAGGTGTCGCGCTGCTTCGAGGCCGGCGAGCCGTCCCATGTCCGTCGCTAGGTACACCATCTCTTTGGCGGCGGCGACTGTGAGTGGCGCATTGTTGGCGATCGTTTCCGCTATCGCTATGGCCTTGGGCATTAGTTGTTCAGGGGGGACAACATGGTTAACGAAGCCGATCTCATACGCCCTCTGGGCGGAGATTGGGTCGCCGGTCAGAAGGGTTTCCAGAAGGATTTTTTGTGGAATCATGTGTGTAAGCGGCACGGCCCACGGCATGCCGCGGCCCACTTTTGCTTCGCTGATAGCGAACCGCGCCGTTTCAGAGGCGATGATCAAGTCACACATTTGCGCCAGCGCCCAGCCGCCCGCATACGCGCCTCCGTTGACCGCCGCAATCACCGGCTTGGTGGCGCGGACGTTCACGTTGAGAATGGGAAGAAAACTGCGGGGGAGGGCCCCAAGCTTGGTCTGCGCCATTTCTTTCAGGTCTGCCCCGGCGCAGAAAGCCGTGCCGGCGCCGGTAAGGATTGCTACTCGCGCATCCTTATCATGTTCGAAGCGTTCCCATGCTGTCCGTAATCCTTCGCGCACCCCGTGATTGATGGCGTTGCGCGACTCAGGGCGATTGATGGTTACGAGTGCAACTTGACCACGGTTTTCGTAGAGAATTTCTTCCGCCATTGGCGCTTTCTCCCGGTTGTCTATTATTTCAATGCTTTGAGTTGCGACCGGCCGATTTTTCCAGGGCGATATTGACCACAGTCAGTAGCTCTTGGGGAGTAAAAGGTTTTGCCAGGATATTGTCCGCCCCGAAGAGCTTCGCTTCCGAGAGCGGCGGTTCCAGACGGCTCTGTCTGCCCCCGCCGGAGATCGCAATAATCTTGACGCCGGGGAACTGTCGTCGCAGCTCACGGATCGTTTCTATGCCCTCTTTATGCGGCATGAAGATATCCGTGATGACCAGATCGATAGGAGTTGACTGCAACTGAGCGAGTCCCTCTTCTCCGTCCGCTGCTTCGGTGACTTGGTGGCCTTCTTCTTCCAGGACCTGTCGAACTAAAGTCCGTACCGACGCTTCGTCGTCGATCACTAGAATATGTGTCATAATAATCGGACTTCCTTATCTGCGTACAAAGCGCGATGGAGCACGCTTCCGAGTTCTTCCTTCGAGAATGGTTTTTTCAGATAGCCAACTAACCCTAACGCTTGAATCCGTTCTTCCGTTAATGTTGAACTAAATCCCGAACAGAGAATGACAGGCAAGTGCGGCCGCATCAAGCGGAGTTCCCGCGTGAGCTGCTCCCCTGTGAGTCCTGGCATAGTCTGATCCGCCACAACGACATCAAAACGCTCCGGCGCTTGTCGGAAGAGTGTGGCCGCCTCCAGTCCGCTGGCAGCGGTCACGACTTCATACCCCAGCTCCTCTAGCATTTGTTGCATGACGAGCGTGACGGTTGTTTCATCATCAACGCATAATATGCAACCACTGCCTAGCAGCGTTGGTGCAGCTGGAGGCTCGTTCGCTGCTGCGGCTTCGGTGGCGCATGGTAGATAGACATTAAAGGTAGTCCCGCTGCCAGGAGCACTCTCAACGGTGATTGCGCCGCCGTAGCTAGTGACGATTCCATGGACAACAGAGAGCCCGAGTCCCGTGCCCTCGCCGATCG
>CAZUFQ010000354.1:0-7089 GCA_964618735.1 uncultured Enterobacteriaceae bacterium | reverse complement strand
CCGTCGACCTCGTCTTCGGCTCGAACTCCCAGCTCCGAGCCCTCGCGGAGGTGTACGCACAAGGCGACTCGAAGGAGAAGTTCGTGCGTGACTTCGTGGCTGCGTGGAACAAGGTGATGAATCTCGACCGCTTCGACCTTAAGCGATAGGGCGTGGGCGTGAGGGCGCGAGGGGCCGCAGCCGGCGCCTAGGTTCGTTACCAATACCGTTGCGGCAAGCGCGGGCTACCCTCTACGGTTCGCCCGCGTTTTGCTGTGGACGGGGGTGTGTGCCGAGTCACCAGGCCACGAGTGCATTGTGATGGAGAGGCGCCGGCCTGGCCCACAGACGTCGCGGTTGTCCAGAGTATATGGTGATACGCGTCAAACTGGGAAAACGCTCGCCATCGTAGGCCTTCTGTGAGGATAGAGGTTCAAACGCTATTTGAGCGTCGCCCCTTCCAGAACACAACCCACGAAAACACTCTCCGAGACATACCATACCCCCATCTCGCGGCTCATGTCTTGCACTATGGGCGATTTCCCTTTGTAGGAAAATGTTGAATTGCGGACGATGACAAAGAGGCTGGAGATCTTAGACAAGTCCTCCGTGATGTCCTCGGTAATGCTGTCACTAAAGTAATCTTGCTCGGGGTCTTTGCTCATGTTGGCGAAGGGCAACACGACATTCTGTGCTTTGAATTGAGCTTGGATCTGCTGGGCGCACTGGACGGCGTTGACCACAGAGGGGAAGTCCACGGAGGGACAGGGAGGATTTCGTCAAAGATTGCGGAGGTCTCTAGACCAAACAACAGTTCTCTTGCCAGCACGTAGTCAAAGAGAGTAAAGGAAGAGTCATAGGCGGCCGCAACCGGGAATGGGGCTGTTTCTTGGCCGCGAGGCTGTAAGCAAAAAGGAGGACTGCGATGGCCTATGATCTGTTAATAAAGAACGCGCAAATCTGTGACGGCGCCGGGGCGCCAACCTTTCGTGGCGCGGTCGCGGTGTCGGGGAACTCAATTGCCGCAGTAGGCAATGTGTCAGGCGCCGCTCGGCGTGAAATCAACGCTGACGGGCTTGTCCTCACGCCGGGATTTATCGATATCCATACTCATTACGACGCGCAGATCTCTTGGGACCCGTTGCTGACCAGCTCGTGTTGGCATGGGGTAACCACCGTGCTGATGGGCAATTGCGGGGTAGGAGTGGCCCCATGCCGACCCGCGGAGCGCAAAGTGATGGCGTGGGATTTAGTCAATGTCGAAGCCATGCCCTACGATGTTCTTCTAAACGGCGTGTCCTGGGAATGGGAAAGTTTTCCTGAATATATGGCCGCCATTGGCCGGCGCGGTATCGGTTTGAATGCCGGCTTTCTCGTGCCGCTGTCCGCCTTGCGTTTTTACGTCATGGGCGAAGCAGCGTCCGAGCGGGCCGCCAACGCTGATGAAATCCAGCGCATGGTCCATTTATTTCGTGAAGCCATGCAGGCCGGAGCCTACGGTTTCTCTTTGAGCCTCATCCCCCGACACATTGGTTATCAAGGCAAACCACTGGCGAGCCGCCTGGTGAGCAAAGACGAATTGGCGGCATTGGGGCGCGTGATGCGCGAGCTGAAGAAAGGCGTCATTGAAGTGGCGCTCGTGCGGCAAGCGGGCGTGTTGAGCGATGAAGACCTCGACATGTTGTTGCATCTTGCCCAAGAAAGTCAGCGACCCGTGACGTGGCTGGCTCTGATCCACATGCCTGACATGCCGGGAACATGTGAACAGATGCTCGCGCGCGTGCAGCCCTACGTGGAAAAAGGGTTGACCATTCCTCCACAAGTCAATCCACGGCCAATTCAGCAATACTACACCTTCCGTAATCCGTTCCTGTTTTCAGAAATGCCGTCGTGGAAGGGCGCATTTAACCGCACGGTAGAAGAACAGGTGACGCTGTACCGTTCCGCGCAATTCCGCGAGGCGTTTCGTGATGATCTCAAAGCCGGGCGCGGACTGCTTTTCCGCGGGCAGTGGGACCGACTGCATGTCACGCGAGTAGAGACCGAGCAAAACAAGCAGTGGCTGAACAAAAGTCTGCGGGACATTGCCAGCCAGCTTCACAAAGATCCAGTGGATACGCTCCTAGATTTAGTGGTCGAGGAACAAGCGGCGCTCGGGGTGACAGTGTCAATCATTAATTCCGATCCCGATGCGGTAGGGAAATTGTTGACGCTTCCCAACGTGTTGGTGGGGCTGTCGGACGCCGGGGCGCATGTGGACCAGCATTGCGAAGCGGGCGTACCCACCTACATTCTGCACGAATGGGTGCGGAAGAGGCGGGTTCTCTCATTGGAGGAGGGCGTACGGCGGATCACCTCTGAACTAGCTGCCTTTCTGAATCTAAAGACCAAAGGCCGAATCGCGCCAGGGATGGACGCTGATCTGGTGCTGTTCGATCCGACGACAGTGAAACCGCTGCCAGCCGAATGGGTGAACGATTTGCCGGGAGGAAAGCCGCGTCTTATCGAGCGGTCCGAAGGCGTGGAATACACAATTGTTGGTGGGGAGGTCCTGTTTGCTCACAACCAGTATCAAGGCGGACGACCAGGCCAAGTGATTAAAAGCGCGGCGTGAAGATAGAGCCTGGGACCGAGGAGAAGCCTATAGAAACGCCACAGCGAGGTGTAGAGTGACACAGGAGTGAGCCCTCTCGGCTTCCGACTCCCTCGCCCCTTGGGGGAGAGGGTTGGGGTGAGGGGGTGTCTGCAGCGATCACCCTCTCCTGTCTCCTTACAAAAAGCGGACCTAAGCAAAGCCTAAGCCCAAAGAAAAAAGGTGAAACGAAAAAGGAGGAAGATCATGCTGAAACGTGTCCACCATATTGATTATCTGGTTCGCAATGTGGACCAATCTATAGCACAGTACCAAAAAGCGTTCGGCATCGAGATCGAGAACCGGGTGCAAATCCAAGGCGTAGATCTCGCCTACTTCCACATCGGGGACGTGCTGATGGCGTTGATCTCTCCAATCGATCCGAAGAGTCCGCTGCAGAAACAACTGGACGAACAGGGCGAGAGTTTCATGCATATGGGCTGCGAGGTAGACAGTCTTGATGAAGCGGTGCAGGAGCTAAAGGCGAAAGGCGTCCGTCTCAGAAACGAGAAGCCGCGTCCAGGGTTGAAGGATTGGCGGATTAAACTCATTGACCTTGTTGATGGAGAAACGAATGGACCAACCATCCAACTGGTGGAGCCTGCTTAGTGACGGAGGACTGCAATGAACATCAAGCATGGACTCATTAGTAGCGACTCCCACGTGCAGCTGGATCGTGATGCGTTCACCAAGCGTATGTCCAAAGCTAAATGGGGCGACAGCATTCCGCATGTGATCGAGACCAGTGATCTAGCGTATATGTCCGAGCCAATGGACTATCCGGTAGAAAGATGGGTGGTGAATAGCAAAGTCGTTGACGTGCGTGGAGTGAGTAACTGCCCGGCAGTCATGGATGATCCCATGCGCACGTATCACCCCCAGCGCTGGGACGAAGTGCCGCGTATCGTTTACGACCCCGGCGAACGTCTCAAAGTATTAGACAGTGACGGCGTTGACGCCGAAGTGCTTTTCCCCAATCCGCCCGTGCAAAACGCCACATTCTTCCAGGGCGATGCCGCGCTCGAACTTGCCTGTGTGCAAGCTCATAACGATGCGCTCGCCGAGTGGCGTGAAGCAAGCGACCGCTATATTCCGCTCGCACTCGTTCCCTATCTCAGCGGCATTGATGCTACAGTGGCGGAGGTAGAACGAGCCGTGAAGAAGGGTCACCGAGGCGTCCTCATGGTCATCGAACCCAGTATGGCGCTTAAAGGTCGTGAGGATCTTTTTAAGATTGGCGGAGCGAACGAAGCGCTAAAAGGCTTGCCGCATTTCAACGACCCCTATTGGGACCCGTTGTGGGCAGCGTGTCAGGATATGGATGCGCCGATCCATTGGCACGCCAATGGGGGCATCATTTTGCGAGCGCCGCACTGGGACGGATTCACTCGTGGTGAAGAAGTAGTCAGCCTTGCCGCCGGGCTCTTCTCCGCGATCCCGACCCAGTTTCTGCCCAACTTAATTTTCTCCGGCGTCCTAGAGCGCTATCCGCGCCTCAAATGGGTATGGGCGGAGACGGGGATCGGCTGGGTCAATTATGTGTTGGAAGCCGGTGATCATGAATGGGAGAGACGGCGCTTGTGGAAAGAGGGGCTCACCACGCGCCCCAGCGAATTGTTCCAACGGCAGATTTACGGAGCCTTCTGGTTTGAAAAGGCAGGGATCGCATTGCGACATACGCTGGGGCTGGAAAACATCATGTGGCAGTCGGATTATCCGCACAACACCTCAACGTATCCAGACTCGTGGAAATTCGTCGAGCAAACATTGGCGGAGGTGCCGGAAGCCGAACGCAAGCCCTTGCTCTATGGCAACGCCATGCAGGTGTACAAGCTCTGAGTATGACAGCTGATCAGAAAAGAGGTCAGTATGGAACAACCAGGCAGGTTTATCAGCGTCGACGATCATGTGCTGGAGCACCCGCAGGTCTGGACGCAACGGCTCTCGCGGACGAAGTGGGGAGACCGGATTCCGCATGTTGCGCAGCGCGAAGACGGCTCGGAGCATTGGGTCATCGATGGACGGAGCGCACCACTCGGCGATGTGATCGATGTGGGAGCTATTCTGCGCGATCGGGGGCGCGCACCACGACGATGGGAGGAAACGCCGAAGAGCGCCTATGTCGCCTCCGAGCGTTTGCAAGCGATGGACGCCGACGGCGTCTCACATTCTGTGCTTTACCCCACGGTGGCAGGACTGGCAGGGGAAACCTTTGGGCGTATTACCGACCCAGAGTTCGAACTCGCTTGTGTACCGGCGTATAACGACTGGGTGATTGAGGAATGGGCCAGTGTGAGTCCCCGTTTCATCCCGCAGTGTCTGGCGCCGCTTGCGCCCATTGATGTCGCAGTCCAAGAAATTCAACGTGCAGTCACCAAAGGACATAAGGGGGTCATTTACCCTGCCATGCCTATGCATCTTCGTACGGTTCCCCACATTAATGAGTCGCACTACGATCCGATTTGGGCGACTTGTGAGGAACTGGGCGTCCCTGTCTGTTTCCACGCGGGCGCGGCCGACGAGCTGCAACTGCCGCCGTATGAGGGCTTTTCCGCTTCTGTTGCCGAGGCGTACCAAGCTATCACCCGCCCGCCGAGCAGCGCCATTGTAGTGGCGAATTTGTTGGTGTCCGGCGTACTGAACCGCCATCCCAATCTCAAAGTCGTGTTTAGCGAAAGCGGCTTAGGCTGGATCGTGTTTACGCTCGAGTGCGAGGATCATCAGTTCGAGCGGTTCCGGCTGCACCGGCGCGGCTATGACTTGAAGCCGTCGGAACTATTCAAGCGCCAATGCTACGTGACTGCATGGTATGATCGGGCCGGCCTGCGCCACACATGTCAGCAAGGCGGGGCGGAAAATATTTTGTGGAGCACGAATTTCCCCTTGACGACATCAACTTGGCCCAATAGCCAGGACTTTCTTGCACGCTGTTTCCAAGGAGTATCTGAGAACGAGCGGCGGCAAATGTTGTGGGACAACGCCGCTGCGCTTTATAAAGTGGAATAAGTAAGAGCAACGCTTTCTAACAGGCTCACTCAGGGCAAAAACGGAGGGAGCAGTTATGGCGATCCAAGCTGAAGCGGTGGCCGCGGCGCGACCGATAGGTTGGCCGCGACGATTCACGATCGTACTCTTTTTCTTTACCTGCGCTCTAATCTTATATATTGACCGCGTCAACATTTCGGTGGTGGCCCCGATTCTCATGCTTGAGTTTGGCTGGGACCCTGCGGTTACCGGGACCATTCTCTCCGCCTTTTTTGTGGGCTATCTGCTTACCCAACTACCGGGCGGCTGGTTGGCGGACCGTTTTGGCGGCAAGGGCATCATCGGCTGGGCGGTGGTGTGGTGGTCATTCGCCACCTTTATGACGCCATTTGCTTATACGATTCCTTTGATGATTGCCGCGAGGATCAGCTTGGGGATTGGGGAAGGAGTGACGCCGCCAGCTTTACACAGCATGGTTGCGCGGTGGATCCCCACTCCAGAACGCTGTCGTGTAATCGCCTTTGACGTCACTGGCGTTTACCTGGGGATCATGATTGCTTTTCCGCTTTCGGTGTGGGTAGTGAGCCACTGGGGGTGGCCCTGGGTTTTCTACAGTTTCGGCGCATTGGGGCTCGTCTGGGCGCTGTTGTGGTATGTTTTGGTCACCAGCCGACCGGAAGAACATCCCACCATTTCTGTAGCTGAACTTGCTTATATTCAGCAGGACCTTCCTAAGGCCGCGCCCGTCGAAGCCGTGCCCTGGCGGCTCTTTTGTTCTTCCAGCGCTTTCTGGGCGCTGCTCGTGGGTCAGTTCTGCACGCTATGGACATGGTACATGCTCTTAACGTGGATGCCGATCTACTTAGTCAAGGCGCGAGGATTTTCATTGGAAGAGATGGGAATCTACGCCATGTTTCCCTACTTGGCAATGCTGCTGGCCGCGAACGGATCTGGCTGGCTCGCTGATAGCCTGATTCATCGCGGCGTAAACATTACCCTTGTACGCAAAGGGTTTCAGAGCATCTGTTTCATTGGCTCAGCGGTCTGTTTACTATTGCTTTCATCCACGACGTCGCCACAACTCGCTGTGCTGTATCTCTCATTGGGCTTGGGCTCCGTTGCTGCGGGAGCCGCCGGATTTTTGGTAAATCACTTGGACATTGGACCGCGTTACGCCGGCGTATTGATGGGAGTCGCCAATACACTTGGCACAATTGCGGGCGTCCTTGCTCCTGTCGTCACTGGGTTCATTGTGCAGTTCACGAATAGTTGGGAGCCAGTGTTCTATCTGGCAGCGGGCATTTCGGTGATCGGGGAAGTGGTGTGGCTCCTGTTCGCGACAGGGGAGCGAGTCTTCGAGTAGACCACCGCAAAGGAAGAAACCATCAGCGCCGTGCCCTTGAAGCACGAATGTGAAGTAGGACAGTCAGAGACCGTGCCGGCTCGAAGTGAATACCGGGGCGCTGTTGGAGATACGCTTCTGGCTTTAGTGC
>CAZUFQ010000353.1:0-7089 GCA_964618735.1 uncultured Enterobacteriaceae bacterium | reverse complement strand
TGACTTCACGGGCGGGGAAACTCGCGAGGGTGGCCATGCCGATTTTCCAATCCCAACCGAGCGGACGCACGATTGGTTCGATAGCGTGGCCAGCTTGACCGAGAAAACTTTCTCGCAGCCGCGCCCCGGCTTCCTCAACGTTGAGTTTGTCAATTTCTTCTGCCGACGCCGTGGCGCGCCGCGCGTGATATTCTTCGGTGACGCGGGCCTGATTCGGATAGTACGATAACGCCCAGACCAAAATTGTGGTGGCGAGAATAATCGTGCCCGCGCGCTTGAGGAAGGCCCAACTGCGGTCGTACATGCGAAACAGCACCACTCGCCACGCCGGAATCTGAAAAGGCGGGAGTTCCAATAAGAATGGCACCGGTTCGCCTTTCAAGACCGAACGTTTCAGGAGAAAAGCGATGGGCGGGGCAAAAATCAGCCCAACCAGATACATCACAAAAAGTGTGAGGCCCTGTACGCCAAAGACGCCCCAGACCGTCTGCGCCGGGATGAAAGCGGCGATGAAGAGGACATAGACTGGAAGTCGCGCACTACAACTCATGAGCGGCGCAATGAGAATAGTGGCGATGCGATCACGTCGGTTGTCGATGCTACGGGTAGACATAATGCCGGGCACAGCGCAGGCGAACGACGAGAGGAGAGGAATAAAACTGCGCCCGGAGAGCCCAAAGCTCGCCATGACGCGATCCATCAAAAACGCCGCGCGCGCCATGTAGCCGGAATCTTCCAAAATTGCAATTAAACCAAAGAGCAGCGCAATTTGTGGGACGAAAACGATTACCGCGCCGACGCCGCCGACAACACCGTCTACAATGAGGCTCTGGAGTGGTCCGTCGCTCAGGTGGCCGCCAATCCAAGCGCCGAGAGCTTTGAAGAGTGCTGAAATGCCATCCATAACCGGCACAGCCCAAGAGAAGAGGGTTTGGAACGTAATCGCCATGGCGATCAGAAAAATCCCTAATCCCCACACCGGGTGGGTGACTACATAATCGATGCGGTCACTCCAGGTCCGACTTGCGACGAGCGGTTGGTGCACGGTCGCGTCCACGACTTGGGCGATCCACCGGTAGCGAACGTCCACTTCAATTTGTTGTGGCGCTGCGTATGTGGCGGTCAGGCGTTCTCGTGCTGCGTGAGCTTGCTCCTGTACTTCTCGGCCCAATTGACGGGCGAGTTCGTGCTCAATCGAGCCTTCTGCGTCAATGAGAAGGCGTTCAATGAGAAAGCGGGGCAGGGCGACCTGTTCACTGCGGTGTGGAAGGGTCAGTTGGAGTTGGTCAACTTCTTGAACAAAAGCGACAGGAAAGTGGATCGGCTTCTCCGGCGGAGTGGGGAAACGAGCTGCTGCGCCCAACGCTTGACGAAGTGCAGAGATACCGATGCGTTTTGTTGCTTGTACGGGAACGACTGGAACGCCGAGACGTTTTGCTAAAGCAAGAACGTCAACTGTGACGCCTTGTTTACGCGCGACGTCATTCATAGTGAGTGCGACCACGACCGGCAGGCCGACATCAAGCACTTGCGTCAGCAAATAAAGATTGCGATCAAGATGCGTGGCGTCGAGTACGCACAGTACGACATCCGGAGCCGCGACGCCCTTACCAAACCCGAGGAGCACACTAACGGCGATCATTTCGTCTGGCGCGCGCGGCGCTAAAGAATACGTGCCTGGTAAATCGACCGCGAGAAACCGCTGTCCATCGACCGTAAACTCTCCCATAGCGCTTTCAACTGTCACGCCGGGATAATTCCCAGTGTGGAGTGACAGGCCAGTGAGCGCATTGAAAAGTGTCGTTTTCCCGGTGTTTGGGTTGCCGATTACCGCCACGGCAAAACGGCGCTGGAGGGAGGGTTGCCACGGTGTGGCGTGTGCAGGAGAAAATTCAGATGGGAGAGACGCCACGGTTGCCATGTGAGGAAAGATCGATTATGAAGCGAGATCGAGTGTTACACGTCGTGCTTCATGTTTTCGTAACGCCACGTCAAAGCCGCGAATGCGGATTTGGATGGGATCGCCTAAGGGTGCAAAACGGATGACTCGCACCGCTTGTCCCGGCGTGAATCCTATTTCTGCCAGCCGCTGCGACAGTCCATCAAGGCCCATAATCGCACGGATATGTCCGCTCTCTGACGGTTTTAAATCCGCTAAAGTTTTCATGACGCCAATGATAATGATTTTCAATTTCACTGTCAATGAAATTCTCTTAGTCTTGAAAAGATTCCCGTATGTTAAGACAAAGATTTGTATGAGAACCTGATGATTGTGCTCTCTTTTGCCAAAGCTTATGGCTGTGGTATGGTGAAAGCGCAGCGAATCGCGTACAAACAAAAAAATACTGGAACTGAGCCAAAAGGGGCTGGAATCATGCGAAGTCGGCAAAAGCATTTTGTCGTAGGGCTGGCAATTAGTGTAGGAGTCGTAGCGGTTGTGCTCTTTGGAGGACAAGGGTTAGAGCGTGTGTCTGCAGTTAGCCGTGATACCTATGAAGGGTTAGAGTCTTTTACCAACGTTCTGGCGATCGTCCAGAAGAATTATGTGGAAGAAGTTGGTACGCAAAAGCTGCTCGACGGCGCTATCAACGGCATGTTGAATGCGCTTGATCCCCACAGTGCGTATTTGACGCCTGATTTATACAAAGAACTGCAAGTGGATACCGAAGGCAGTTTCGGCGGTTTAGGTATTGAAATTACCGTTCGAGATGGTGTGCTCACTGTCGTATCACCGATTGAAGATACGCCTGCCTACCGCGCTGGAGTAAAAGCTGGAGACCAAATCATTAAGATCGAAGGCGAGTTAACGAAAGATATGAGTTTGGTCGAAGCGGTCAAAAAGATGCGAGGGCCGAAAGGCAGCAAAATTGTGATTTCCGTGCGCCGGGAAGGGATGAATAAACTCCTGGATTTCTCCTTGATGCGTGAGGTGATTCGTGTCCAAAGTGTGAAATCCCATTCGCTGGAAAAAGGCTACGGCTACGTTCGGTTAACGCAATTTCAAGATCGTACTGGCTCCGACCTCGATGACGCCCTGACGAAGATGAGCCAAGAGAGTGGCGGAAAACTTTCCGGACTCGTGCTGGATCTGCGGAACAATCCCGGCGGGCTCCTCAGTCAAGCGGTAAAAGTGTCTGATACATTTTTAGATTCTGGTCTGGTGGTGTATACGGAAGGACGACTTGACAATCAGAAGCAAAAGTATTTCGCGCATCCGGGAGGCTATACGGAACTTCCCATGGTCGTGCTGGTAAACGGTGGGAGCGCGAGTGCTTCTGAGATTGTTGCCGGGGCGCTCCAGGACCACGGACGCGCTGTGATTTTGGGAATGCAGACTTTTGGGAAAGGGTCCGTGCAAACCATCTTGCCGCTGGAGAATGGCGCTGCTTTGCGCTTAACGACCGCCTTGTATTACACGCCGAATGGACGCTCTATTCAGGTGACTGGTGTGACGCCTGATATTACTCTTGACAATTATGCCGCGACACAGGTCGCTTCACGTGAGCAACGAGAAGTGCGTGAAGAAAATCTGCGCGGTCATTTCAATAACAAAAAAGCGTTGCCAGGCGTGGGGTCCAAATCGGAAACTGCTCCCTCAGAAGAGACAAACAAAAAGGGCGAGCCCCAGAGCGAACCGCCACCGGAGTCGCAAGTCAAGGAAGGGGAACTCGGGAAAGATCCACAATTGGATCGCGCCTTGCAATTGCTCAAAAATTGGGAATCGGTCAAAACGACTATTGCCGCTAATAAAGCTACGACAACAACAACTGAGACCAAATAGCAGTCAGTCAATTTAGTGAGAAAGACTTTGTCCCTCTTGCCCGCTTCATTGTGCCTCTGGTACAAGTCTGGGCATGGCTGCTCTTAACCTACGACCGCGTCCGGCTGCGCTATCAGTGTCTGATCTAGCTACGGCTATTCAGGCGACTCTTGAGGAAGAATTTCAGTCGGTCTGGGTCGTGGGAGAAATCTCAGGCTTGCGCGCCCCGTCCTCGGGGCATCTCTATTTCACGCTGAAAGATGAAAAGAGTCAGATCCGCGCCGTGATGTTTCGCGGCTATGCTGGGCTGTTGCGGTTTCGTCCTGACGATGGATTGGAAGTACTCGTCCGCGGCAACGTCAGCCTCTATCCAGCGCGTGGCGATTTACAGTTATATGTTTCCTCGATGGAGCCGCGTGGACTCGGAGAACAACAACTCGCGCTTGATCAACTCAAAGCGATGCTAGCGGCGGAAGGGCTGTTTGCTGCGGAACGCAAGCGACCGTTGCCCTTCTTTCCACGCTGCATTGGGGTTGTGACGGCGCTGGGTGGCGCGGCGATTCAGGATATTCTGACTATTCTCCACCAACGGTGTCCTTATACGCGTGTTATTATCCGTTCAACAAAGGTGCAGGGTATTGGCGCCGGCGTCGAAATTGCCGCAGGCATTCAGGACCTCAACGAGCATGGAGAAGCTGAAGTCATTATCGTCGGTCGTGGCGGTGGATCACGCGAAGACCTCAGCGCCTTCAACGAAGAAGTGGTCGCTCGTGCGATTGCGGCTTCTCACGCGCCGGTGATTGCTGCGGTTGGCCACGAAATTGATCTCAGCATTGCTGACCTTGTCGCAGATTGTCGCGCCCCCACGCCGACTGCGGCGGCGGAGATGGTTGTCCCCCGCTGGGAGGATCTGCGTGCGCAGGTTGAAGATCGAGCGTATACTCTTCAGGCGGGGATGCAGCGCTTATTGTTTGAACAGCGGAGCGCGGTAACGCATCTCAGGAAACGGTTACGTCATCCGGGCCGTCAGGCTGCAGTGCTTCGCGCGCGATTGCATGCTGCTGCGGTCCGTTTGCGGCTTGCTTGGGAACGTCGCCAGGAGCGGGCGCGCAGTCAAGTGCAAGAGTTGACGGTAGCGTTGAACAGTTTGAGCCCACTTGCTGTTTTAGGGCGAGGATATAGCTTGACGCGCACCGTGCCCGAAGGGAAAGTTGTAACGAATGTTGCTGCTTTGACGCCTGGTCAGTTATTGCGAGTGTCATTTGCAAATGGCGAAGCGCGCGTCCGTGTGGAAGAGGTGAGTACATAAATGAGCATTGCATCCGAGAAAAAATTTGAAGATGCGCTCCATGATCTCGAAGGCATTGTCGAGCGACTGGAGACTGGCGACTTAGCTCTTGATGACGCCCTGGCCGCTTTTGAGCAAGGAGTCGCGCTGGTGCGTCACTTAGGCGATAAATTAACTGAAGTAGAAAAACGGGTCGAGGTGCTGACCCGCGACCAGGACGGTATGTTTCAATTACAAACCGTGGCGGAAGACGAGGGTGAAGACGAGTGAACCTAGCGAAATACTTAGAGGAGCGACGTCGCCTGGTTGATCGGGCGCTGAAACATTATCTTGCCACGGGTGGGGAGTTTCCCAAGACCATTGATAAAGCGATGCGGTACAGCCTGTTTTCCGGCGGCAAACGTATTCGCCCCATCCTTGCGCTCGCGAGCGGCGAAGCGGTGGGCGGCGCGGTTGAGCGAGTGATGCCTTTTGCCTGCGCCTTGGAAATGATCCATTCGTACTCGTTGATCCATGATGATCTTCCGGCCATGGATGATGACGACTTACGTCGCGGGAAGCCGACCAATCACGTAGTGTTTGGCGAAGGGATGGCGATTCTTGCGGGCGACGGTCTTCTCACCGAAGCCTTTCGGGTCATGTCCGATGGCGCCTTGCAATCTGGGCAGAATCGAGAGGCCGCATTACGGGCGATTCGAGAAGTGGCTGCCGGGGCCGGTTCTGCAGGCATGGTAGGGGGTCAGGTGGCGGATCTTGAATCGGAAAAGAAAAGACCGACACGAACCCTTGTTGAATACATCCACACCCGGAAGACCGGGGCCTTGATTCGAGCCTCAGTGCGCGCCGGCGCCTGGGTAGGCGGCGCCAAAGAAGCGCAGTTCGTCCGCCTCGATCGTTATGGAACCGCGATTGGTCTGGCCTTTCAAGTTGCTGACGACATTCTCGACGTTGAAGGCGGCGCCGAAAAGACGGGGAAGCGTCAAGGCCGAGATGCAGAGTTACAAAAAGTGACTTATCCGGCGGCGGTGGGGCTCGACAACGCCAAACGTAAGGCAAAAGAACTCCTTGACGAATCATTGGCGGCGCTTGCTCTTTTCGGTTCAGCGGCGGACCCGCTCCGACAGATTGCGACTTTTATCGTTGAGCGCGCTGTCCAACCATAAGCCGCACTCAGCCCGTGCTGCATTTGTGAGCAAACGTGTTCGTCTCGATATATTGCTAACCGAACGAGGGCTTGTCGAAAGCCGCGAACAAGCGCGACGACTCATTATGGCCGGCGCTGTCGTCGTGAACGAGCATCGAGTCGATAAACCTGGAACATTTGTTGACTCAAGCGCGACGTGTCGCGTCAAAGATGAGGCGCGTTCCCCTTATGTCAGTCGAGGCGGACAGAAGCTGGAAGCGGCGTTGCGCGCTTTTCACCTTGAGGTTGCCGGCGTTGTTGCTCTTGATGTTGGCGCCTCGACCGGCGGATTTACCGACTGTCTGTTGCGGCATGGGGCCGCTAAAGTATTTGCCGTCGATGTCGGGTATGGTCAGCTGGCGTGGTCGCTACGGCAGGACCCGCGCGTCATCAATCTTGAACGGCGCAACATCCGCACGCTTGATTCGTCAGAGCTGACAGAAACGCCGTCATTGGCGGTCATTGACGCCTCTTTTATTTCCTTGTCTTTGGTGATTCCCGCAGTCTTGAGGTTGCTGACTCCAGACGGAAAAATCGTCGCCTTAATTAAACCACAATTCGAAGTCGGTAAGGGACGTGTGGGCAAAGGCGGCGTGGTGCGCGACCCGGCGTTGCATGCTGAAGTGGTGGAGAGAATCAGCACCGAAGCCGCCCAGTGGCAAGTTGAGGTGCGAGGTGTGATAGAATCGCCATTACTAGGGCCAAAAGGAAATAAAGAGTTTCTGTTGCATTTGCAGAAACGTTAGAACAATTTGATCGCCTGCATGAGTTTTTCTTGCTTAGGAAAGTGGAACTGTGAAAGACGGTTATGTCTCCCATTTGTTGATGGAAGAAAAGATGGCTATTGTGGAGCCGGAA
>CAZUFQ010000352.1:0-7091 GCA_964618735.1 uncultured Enterobacteriaceae bacterium | reverse complement strand
TGGAATTGCCACATGTCGCTTGAAACCTGTCAAAATCTCTGTGGTCGCCCACTAGATCAAACCACTGCCAAAAGGAGGCGCCGCCAGGAAGAACCACTGAATTACTCAACGCAGCAACGGCAGTACTGAGGGCCAAAGAAAGCAGCAAGAATAGGCCAATGCCGAGCACGGCGAGAAATGCGCCGAGATATTCCGATAGGACTGACAACACCCCGCGCCCAGGTTTGGGCGCAACTTCCCAAATAACGTTGAGCGAGTGTTTCAACTGCATCACTACACCAGCAGCGCCAAGGAACAACATGAGGACTCCAACAAGCGTAGCGACTTTCCCGGCATGGGGCTGGCTTGCGCTTTTCACCGTCGCTTGGATAGCATGAGCGATTTCTGGGCCAACTACTCCGTCGATGGCTTCCACAATTTGATTTTGAGTCGCATGAATGCCAAACACTAACCCGGCAATTGCTACGGCAATGATGAGGAGCGGCGCAATCGCGAAAATGGCGTAGAACGCCAACGCCGCACTCAACTCAGAGGGATTATCGTTGTACCAATACGTGCAAGTTTCCTTGAAGACCTCCCACATAGCTCCCTTCTACCGCATCATTCCTGAAACACCAAATGCCCGGCAGCTTCCTGCTGTTGAATTTTTGTTTCCAATTCAGGAGAAAGTAAGATTTTTCGCGCTTGCGGAAATTTTTCTCGATCGAGAGTAGGGCGCAAAAAGTATTGTTCGGGCGTGAGCACCTCTGACTGACTCTTCAACGGCGCAAAAAACCAGACTCGTGGCAACACGCCCGGATTAAAAAAAACGGCTTGATCTTGCTCTGACCACTGTCGGGTTTCGTGCGCGTCGTGCACGCTGTACCGCATGTAATCGAGCGTCACATCCCAGTAATGATTGAAGAGGATGCCATACCCTTTATCTCCCATAGCGGGATTATGAAGCTTGGCAATGCGCGTTTCGACAAAGATGAGGTTGTTGTCTTTGTCATATTGTTCGATACGGAGCGGGTAGAAATAGTGCTTATCGAGCCAATACACGATCCGCGGCGCATAATAGTGCGGCAACCATTCCTCTCGCACCCGTGCTTCTACGACCCAACACTCGACCCCTCCGTCGGCTGTGTAGAAAGGATACGCGTCACCCATGATACGGATTTGTGCGGTCGGCGTCTCGTGTAGGGTTCCATCAGGGTCTGCAAGCGTGACCGTCGGGCGGGTATTCGGAAAGCGCACAGTGTGGAAGAGCGTATCCACCCCCAAAAGGCTCCATGAGAACTCCCAGGGATCGCGACCAAAGATATCGTCGAAGCTTTCCGCGCCCTGCGCCAATTTGTCGCCACGACGCGGCTGCGGTTGACGCCGTACACGTCGCAACGCCGGAGAATAAGCGTACACATCCCAACGCGTCGCCGTTTCTCCTCCTGCTCGATATTGAATCAGCACCATTTGATTGCCGAGGTCTTCGGGAGGGAAAATGTTCTGTCCCGTAATTTTCCGTGTCGGTCCGCCGGGGCGCGTATCGTACAATTCTCCCTCCAAGCCAAAATGACCACTAGCGTTTGGCACATAGAAGATCGGGCTGTACATTTTACTCGTGTGCAGATAGCCCTGAGCAGTAAGGGCGCCGGTCACATCGACCAAATTGCAAGACCAACGCGGCGAGTGGCTAAACTCCATCGCGCGATAGCCCATCTCTTCAGCAGTATAAGGCGGCTCGAATGGATAGCGCTCCGCCGGTAGATTTGGGAATTGTGGATCGCGTGGCGTCTCCAGACGTGGATCAAACAGGGCGCGTTCCTCGGCGGTAAGGTCGCTCACTAAACGCCAAGTTTTCACTGCAGAAGGGGGGTCGCCCCACGCAGGGACATACCCCAACCAAAAGAGGGCAAGAAGCAACAGGGCGCACAACTTCGGCATCTCTTCTTTCCTTCCCAGTCCCCCTTTCTCAGACTCTCCGTTTCTTTTGTTTACAATCGCGGCATCACTTCCGTGGCAAACCGTTCCACACCGCGACGAAACGTATCCGCATCTGGGTAGCGCCCCATACCCAATACGTAATAATCCGCGCCGGCGTCTCGGTACGCCCCAATGCGATCAATCATTGCGTCCGGCGGCCCTTCACGGATCATGCCGCCGACAATCAGTTCAGGGACGGCGCGTCCACGTTTTTGCGCCTCTTCGCGTAGATAGGAGCCAACTTCAGTCAACTCCGGCGGCTTCAACCCAATAGGATAGTAGGCGTCGCCAAAACGCAGGGTGCGTTCCAGCGCCTTGGGTCCGCTGCCGCCGATCCAAATCGGCGGTCGCGCTGGACGCGGGGCAAAGACAAATTCAGGAAAGCGCACCAGCTTGCCCTCATACGAGTTGACATCGTTTGCAAACAGAGTGTGCAGCACTTCTAATGTTTCATTTGTCAACGCGCCCCGTTTGCGCGGATCGACGCTTAGCGCGTCAAACTCTTGGCGCAACCAACCAACCCCGGCGCCTAAAATGATTCGTCCGCCAGATAACTCTTGTAATGTCGCAATCTGTTTTGCTGTCAACACCGCCGGGCGATATGGAATGACAAGCACGGAGACGCCCAGATGAATCCGTTGCGTCATCCCGGCAAGAAACGCCAGCGTCGTGAGAGGCTCCAGGTACCGCCCGCCCGACCCCTCTGTTTGGTCAGGCGGAATAGCGAGATGATCGACTACAAACGCCGCGTCAAAGCCCGTTTCCTCCGCCGCACGCGCACAGGCGGCGATAGTCTCGCGGGTCGATTGCGGTCCCATGTTTCGGATGACGACGCCGAATTTCATGACCACCCTCCTTTATGGGTTCATCGCCCTGTCGTTCGTATTTCTTTATTCTTCTTGATCTTGGAAAAGACGTTCAGCCAGCGCCTCCGCAGCTTCAGAGCGTTCGTCTTGGTCGTCGCGCATCAAGTCATAGGCAATATTCATCAACATCTTCCCTAGCACCTCGCGTTGCGCGGCATTGAGCCAGATCTGAGACGGACGGGTCTCTAGCAGATGGGCCTGTAGAGTATCCATGACCTTGCTTCCGGCATAGTTTTCTTGACGAGCAAGCCGATCCCCAGCCATGCCTGCAGCTTGGCAAAGAAACTCTAGTTCGGGCATGGTAAGAGCAAAAGTACCCATGACTACTGCGAATCGGGGCGCCGGAGAATCGGAGATTCCAACATTTTTACGTCTCCGTTTCTTCGTTCGAGTCCTGGCGCCCAGGCTCTGCGTGGGCGCGATAAGAACGCTTCTGTTTCCGTTTCCTCTTGCAAATTCCTATGTCAAATCTGTAAAGAGCCACGGCGCTTCGTTCTTTCGCCGTTGTTCATACGTCGTGATGTCCGCCTCATGTTCGAGCGTCAAGCCGATTTCATCCAGTCCTTTGAGCAGACAGTCTTTTCGGAACGGATCGATGTCGAAATGAAAACTCTTACCCGAAGGTGTAGTCACAGTTTGCGCCGCCAGATCGACCGTCAGCTGGTAGCCAGACTGGGCATCGACTTCTCTGAACAACTGCGCCACCTCTTCGGATTTCAGCGTCAGCGGCAGCATGCCATTCTTGAAGCAGTTATTAAAGAAGATATCAGCGAAGCTCGGCGCAATGATGCAGCGGAATCCATAATCCAACAGCGCCCACGGTGCGTGTTCGCGGGACGACCCACAGCCGAAATTGTCGCGCGCCAACAAGACCGAAGCGCCTTGGTAGCGCGGCTGATTGAGGAAGAAGCTCCTATCTCCAGCGCCATCAGCGCCGTAGCGCCAATCAGAGAACAGGCCTTCGCGTAAGCCGGTGCGTTTAATGGTCTTCAAGTATTGCTTGGGAATAATTTGATCGGTGTCAACATTGACTCGATCTAAGGGAGCAACAAGACCCTTCAGTTTGGTAAATGCATCCATGGAAAACTCCTGAGCTGATCCGTGTTAGTTCCACGTCCGAATATCTACAAAATGTCCAGCAATCGCCGCCGCCGCCGCCATCGCCGGCGAAACCAAATGAGTGCGACCGCCTTTGCCCTGGCGGCCTTCAAAGTTGCGATTGCTCGTCGATGCACAGCGCTCTTCAGGCTTCAACACGTCAGCATTCATCGCCAGGCACATGGAACAGCCAGGTTCGCGCCACTCAAAGCCGGCTTCTTTGAAGATCGCGTCGAGGCCTTCTTCTTCCGCCTGTTTTTTGACTAAGCCGGAGCCCGGCACGACCATTGCGTGGACGGTCGACGCTACTTTCTTGCCTTTCGCAACATGTGCAGCAATACGCAGGTCTTCGATCCGCCCATTGGTGCAGGAGCCGATGAACACCCGATCAATCTTGATGTCTGAGATTGCCGTGCCGGCTGTCAGGCCCATGTACGCCAGCGCTCGTTCCGTGGCTTCCCGCTGTGCCGGCGTTGGCATGCTGTTCGGATCAGGCACGCTGCCGTTGATGTTCGTCACCATGCCAGGGCTTGTGCCCCACGTCACTTGTGGGATCAGCTCTTCGGCTTTCAGTTCCACTACCGCAGCAAATTTGGCGTCAGGATCCGTTTGCAGTTGTTTCCACGCCGCCACCGCGCGTTCGAACATCTCGCCTTTGGGCGCCAATGGTCGTCCGCGCAGATAGTTAAACGTGGTCTCATCCGGGGCGACCATCCCGGCGCGGGCTCCAGCTTCGATCGACATATTGCAGAGCGTCATGCGACCTTCCATCGACAAAGAGCGAATCGCCGAACCGGTGTACTCGATTACATAGCCAGTGCCGCCGGCTGTGCCAATTTTTCCAATCACGGCGAGAATGATGTCTTTCGCGGAGCAACCGTCAGGAAGCTTCCCTTCGACACGAACTTCCATCGTCTTCGCCGGCCTTTGCAGCAAACACTGCGTCGCGAGTACATGTTCCACTTCGCTCGTGCCAATGCCGAACGCCAACGCCCCAAACGCGCCGTGAGTGGCGGTATGCGAATCGCCGCAGACGATAACTGTACCAGGCAGGGTAAAACCTTGCTCTGGACCAATGATGTGACAAATACCCTGTCGAATATCATTCATATCGTAGAGCGGGACACCGGTCGCCTGGCAGTTTTCCCGTAGCGTCTCGACCTGTTTTGCACTCACGAGGTCTTCAATTGGTTTGTCTCGATCGGTCGTTGGGACGTTGTGATCCGGCACGGCCAGTGCGGCTTGTGGACGCCGCGGCGTGCGTCCTGTCAGTTGCAGCCCTTCAAACGCTTGTGGAGAAGTCACCTCGTGCACCAAATGACGATCAACATAGAGGAGCACGGTGCCGTCGGGTTCAGTACGAACGACGTGTGACTCCCAAATTTTCTCGAACATGGTCTTCGCAGCCATAGGACGCTCCTTCATTGGCAAAGACTGACGTAGGGTACCTACATTTCGCAGATTTGCCTATAACTGGCAAGGCGCCAGAGACAAAACGCCAAGATCAGCAAGAGCGGATAGAAGCGCGAAAGTTGCTGTGTTACGGTAAGATCTATTTTGTCTGGTGTGAGTCAACAGACGATACGTAAGCGGAGGAATGTCATGGGCGAATGGACTGTCAACGTTACGGAGCAAGATTTCGAACAGGCGGTGGTGGAACGTTCCCATACTGTTCCGGTCGTCATCGACTTTTGGGCGCCGTGGTGTGGTCCCTGTCGAGCGATTGGTCCCGTACTAGAACGACTCGCCGACGAACAACAGGGGAAATTCATCCTGGCGAAAATCAACGTTGATGAAAATCCAGGGCTCGCGCAAGCCTTTGCTATTCGCAGCATTCCGGCAGTCAAAGCCGTACGCAACGGCGCGCTTGCCGGTGAATTCCTGGGCGCACAACCAGAACCGGCAATCCGCAATTTTATCGAACAGCTCTTACCTTCCGAGGCGGACGCTCTGGCCCAAGAAGCCCAGCGTTTGGAACAAGCAGGCAAAGCGCAGGGAGCAGAAAGCCTCTATCGTGCTGCGCTCTCAAAAGATGAGAATCACCCTCTTTCCCTGCTCGGTCTCGCACGCCTTCTTATCCAACGTCACGAAGAGGCCGACGCCTTAACGTTACTGGGACGGGTGCCGCTCACCTCTCCAGAATCGCCCATGGCGCAGCAACTTACCGCCCAAATCAAACTGCAACAGAGCGGCGCCAACGCCGGAGACGAACAACAATATCGGGACCGACTCGCCGCCAATCCGAACGATCACGACGCCCGTTTCGAGTTAGCCCAGGTGCTCGCGGCCATAGGCCGCTATGAAGAGGCGCTCACCGAGCTTTTAGAGATTGTCAAAAAAGATCGAAAATTCCGCGACGACGGCGCGCGGAAGGCGATCCTTGAAATTTTCGAGGTCGTCGGCCCGCGCAGCGAACTTGCAGAGCACTATCGCTCGGAGTTGGCAAAGGTGCTGTTTAGCTAGAGACTTTTACGGAGAAACCTGCTTTCAGCAGCTACCTTCTCGACCCATACTATCCTCGCAGAAACCTAACACCAGGTTAAGCGGCGGGCCTTGAGCCACACACCGCTAGACGATTCCGACCAAAGTGCGCGCGAAAGGGCTGTCCCTTTGAACCGAGGGTTAGGTCTCTGCTACTCAGCAACGGTAAGAGCCAGTGTAATAGAGACATAGCATCCCTCGCGGCCGAGCTGACACAGGTACATGTTAACCAACCCTTCCATGGGGATAAGGAGAAACACATCTTCAGCTGTAAAGCTCCGAGGCCAATCAGCATACTCCACCCCCTTCAACCAATCTCTTAAAGCAGCGCCCCGGAGAAACTCTCCAACCGCAGCCTCAGGCGATGGTGCCTGCACCTGCGTTAAAAAATGCTTCGACGCGACTTCAACAAATAAAGACCAAAGTCCCATATTTGAGAGACCTAACGTCAAAGCTCACCTGCCACCGCCTTAACGGAACCTGTCGCTCTCGGCAGATCCGCAAGCGGGCGGTGGTCAGGTGCAGCGCTTGGTTGGGCCATACTTTATGCCCCCAACTTTAATCGCGGATTCAAACCGGCCCGGGCGGCCAGCGTCCGCAACATTTCCAGACTGAAATCTTGCCACACACACCTTAGGGGATTTGAAACCCATGGACTGTTTAAGACCAAATCTTTTTTCCCTTACC
>CAZUFQ010000351.1:0-7110 GCA_964618735.1 uncultured Enterobacteriaceae bacterium | reverse complement strand
CGTGACCTTTCATGTGCTGAACACAGCTAGTGATACCCAGCTCCAGCCGATTGAACGCACTTTTGTGTATATGCCCCTCATGCACAGCGAAGACCTGGACCACCAACGCCGATCTGTGGAACTATTCCAACATCTGGCCCGGGTGCAACCATACCTGCAAGGCGTCGTCCTGTATGCAGTCAAACATTTAGAAATCATTGAGCGCTTCGGTCGGTTTCCGCATCGCAACGCTGTACTTGGTCGCCCTTCCACGCCAGAAGAAATCGACTTCCTGAGCCAGCCAGGCTCGTCGTTTTAACTCTCTGTTCACCCATGTTGGAATAACATTTAGAAGAGAAGGATTTCACAGACGGGAGGAGACTATGGGCCGTCTTTTCATTGTCGCCATTGCTATTTTTACGCTTGTAGCGCCTGCATTTGGAGCTACGTCTGTTTGGGAAATTGACCCAGTACACACCAATTCACAGTTTGCCGTTCGTCACCTTATGGTGTCTACTGTTCGCGGTGAATTTGGCAAAACGACAGGGACATTCACCCTTGATGACCAAGATACAACGAAGTCTACGGTCGAGGCGACCATCGACGCGAGTTCGATCAACACTCGGGTGGAGAAGCGCGACGCGCATCTTAAAAGTTCAGACTTTTTCGATGTGGAAAAATATCCCACGCTTACCTTTAAATCTAAAAAATTTGAGACTGTAGGAGAAGGCAAGTTCAAAGTCACCGGGGACCTTACGCTTCACGGCGTCACGAAAGAAGTCGTGCTGAATGTCGAGGGGACAACGACGCCCTTTAAAGACCCTATGGGAAAAATGCGTATCGGCGGCATGGCCACGACGAGAATTAATCGGAAAGATTTTGGCTTGGCTTACAATAAGGTTTTGGAAACCGGCGGGATGTTAGTTGGTGACGATGTTGATATCACCATTGACGTAGAACTCACGCAAAAATAGCTAGTGCTCATTTCTTCTCACACGCGGAAAGTAATAAGAACCCGATTCACATAAAAAGATTGACCTGTGCAAGCTTGGTGTACAGTTTATGTAGCCGGTTGAACTCATCGCGAAAGCTGCGCGTCTCTTCAGAGAAATGGTCGAAGTCGCGGATTTCTACGGTGCGCAAGTGCTCCATGCGGTTCATCACCATCATACCGTAATAGAGGAACGTCATCGTCATGAGCACCACCAGAGCGGTTTTCGCCAGGCGGATCGGCGTTCGTTGCTCCCTTTGCAAAAGAAAAACAAGCGCGGAAAGCACCATCAGAATCGCCGCTGTTGTTTCAATTAAGTTAATTCGGTGTAAGACAATAGCAGTAATGTTGCCCGCTTGCGTCACGCTGGGAAGATTACGGAACACTGGAGCAGCAACGGCAAAACCAAAAGTGACAAGCGCACCCATCCACAACCCGACGCCGAGATTTTCCAGAAAAAAGCACAGCACGTTTACTGGGCGCTTACTCATGAAACGTCTCCTTCTCTACCACATAAGGCGCGGCAACGCGGATTTACTATAATCTCCCAGATATCAAAGAGGAAGAGAGGACTCTTCTCTACTTTGTGTGGGACCTGAAAGGCTAGAAAGGGAGGATAAGAGCGAAAGGGAGGAAGAGACGTACAACGTAAAGAAAGACTAGGAACAGTCGTACGTCATTGTGAGTAATCTTGGCTACTAGTGATGCGCTGCTTCTTGATGGGGCTGCGCTTCTCCTTCTTCTTGGGAAGCGCTATGAGGCGTCACGCCCGGAGGAGGTTCTATGGGGCTCGTAGAGGGAAAGACCGTCCACCCACTACTTGCAGTAGAGGGAGCAGACGTTCTCGCTTGCATGTCGCTCACGGTAAAAGTAATCATAATTAAAAGCCAGAAAAACCCGGCAACGGCAAAAATTTTCGTCACACGACTGGCGTAATGGACATGCATAAAGAAGAGGACGACTAATGTAGTTTTAATTCCAGCGATGCTCAGGGCCACAACGTTGTTCAGTAGGCCAAGATTGACGAAAGCAACCGCCACCGTGATGGCGGTCAACACCATCAACGCGCCAAAAATCATGAGATAGAGACTAACTGAAGGGTGCGAATGAGCCGCGTGTTCAGAATGTGAGTGTTCCATTAGTGCCGACCAATCAAATAAAGAAGTGGGAAGAGAAAAATCCACACGATATCGACAAAGTGCCAATACAAACCGAATGTTTCTATGGGCGCGTAGTAGCTCGCCGAAAAACGTCCTCGTATGGCCATAAAGATCAACGGCGTGATCACTATGGCGCCGATGATCATGTGGAGCGCATGCATACCGGTCATGACGAAATAGAAACTGTAGAAGATCTGTACTTGTCGGGCGTTGGGAGTATCCCAAAAGAAATTGAATCCCGGTATAAGATGATCGTGAAACTTATCGCTATATTCAATGACTTTTACACCGAGGAACACCGACCCAAGCGCAAGCGTAGCAAGGAGGAAAAAAACCAACTGGGCGCGCTTACTTTCCTGCGCCGAATGCACGGCCATTGCCATGGTGAGACTACTCGCGATTAGCACGACCGTGTTAAATCCGCCGAGTAGAATATTAAGGTGATGGCTCCCTTCCACAAAAGCTTGAGGGTAGTAAGAGCGATACACCGTATAGCTCATAAACAGTCCACCAA
Organism: uncultured Enterobacteriaceae bacterium; assembly: GCA_964618735.1. Taxonomy (GTDB): domain Bacteria; phylum Desulfobacterota; class Binatia; order Bin18; family Bin18; genus SYOC01. Next base: position 4,466 of record CAZUFQ010000351.1, on the reverse strand, counting down.
AGAAAAGAATTTCCTGCACCAGAAACGCCCACATGCCGAGGGAAACAGCCTCAGCCTGTTGTTCCTTATCGTCAAACTGATGGGCGTGATCGTGAGGGGCCGCGATAGCGTGCTCAGCCAACTTTCGCCTCCAAGTGAGAGTATTCGTACGCCTCTTCTGTCACAATCGGCGTACGTTCAAAGTTTTCGGTCGGTGGAGGAGAAGGAATAGTCCATTCCAGTCCTTTTGCCCTCCAGGGATTAGCCGAAGCTTTTGGGCCACGAAAGGCCGACCAAATGAGATACATGATCGTCATCAAATATCCGATGCCAAGAACCATCGCCCCGCCGGTAGATGCAACATTGAAGATCTGAAATTCCGGTGGATATTCGTGGTACCGGCGCGGCATGCCAAGGTAACCAGCGAGAAATTGAGGAAAGAAAGTCAGGTTAAAACCGGCGAACACCAGCCATGCAGCGATTTTTGCCGGTAACTCTGGATACATATGGCCAGTGATTTTCGGCCACCAGAAATGCAAGCCGCCAAGAAACCCCATGATTGCGCCGCCGACCATGATGTAATGGAAATGGGCGACGACAAAATAGGTGTCGTGTAAGTGGACATCGAGTCCGACTGCCGCCAAGAAGAGACCGGTTAATCCGCCAACCAAAAACAATCCCATGAAACCCAACACAAAGATCATGGGCGAGTCGTACGAGATCGAGGCCTTATACATGGTCGCGGCCCAGTTGAACGTTTTGATCGCCGAAGGAATTGCCACAATAAAGGTAATGAAGGAGAACACGAGACCGACATACACCGACTGACTGCTGACGTAGAGATGATGTCCCCACACAAAGAAACCAATAATAGCAATCGCTAAGCTTGAGAACGCAACAAATGAGTACCCAAAGACCCTGCGACGCGAGAAACAGGCGATCATCTCACTGATCACGCCCATGGCGGGAAGAATCATAATATAGACTGCTGGATGCGAGTAGAACCAGAAAAGATGTTGAAACAATACCGGGTCGCCGCCAAGGTTGGGATCAAAGATTCCCAAATGCAGGCCGCGTTCCAGCATCATCAACACTAAGGTAATAGCAATAACCGGAGTGCCGAGTACTTGAATAAGCGCGGTCGCATAGTGCGCCCAGATGAACAGCGGCAGCCGGAACCAATGCATGCCCGGAGCACGCATGGTGTGAATGGTCACGACGAAGTTGAGTCCAGTCAGAATAGAAGAAAAGCCTGCGACAAAGGCGCCCATTCCTGCGAACAAGACACTACCATTCGCATAGGTCGAACTATACGGTGTATAAAAAGTCCATCCGGTATCGACGCCGCCAGTCAGTGCCGCGCTAATAGCGAGCAGCCCACCCATCATGAAGAGATACCAGCTGAGAAGATTCAGTCTAGGGAAAGCAACGTCACGCGCTCCGATCATGAGAGGAATGAGAAAATTCCCCAGCGTCGCAGGCACTGAGGGAATCAGTACGAAAAAGACCATCACCACGCCGTGCATGGTGAAGGCTTTGTTGTACATGTCTGCGCTCATCAGGTCGCCAGCCGGAGTAGTCAATTCCAACCGGACAAGCGCAGCAAACAGAGCGCCCACTAAGAAAAAGCCGGTAACGGCGATCAGATACATGACGCCGATACGCTTGTGATCGAAAGTGAGCAGCCACGAACTCACACTATGTTCTGAGTTTAAATAGGTGCGGCGCTCTATTTCTGAAGTCTGAGGGGTCTCGCGAACTTCGACTGCTGCCATAGCTCAGCCCTCTCTTTCCGTGGTCTGTTCCGTCTGGGCATGGGCGCCAGCGGATTTACCAAGAGACTTGATATAGGCAATAAGTTGAACGATTTGGTCTTCAGACAATTGACCTTGGTAGGTTGGCATCACAGGTTGATACCCGGCAACGATCTTGGCGACGGGATTCATGATGGATTCTCGCACATAGGTTTCGTCGGCTACGATCGTCTGACCGTTCTGCAAGTGTACTTCACTCCCAAAAACGCCGGTTAACAGCGGCCCGATAGTGCCGTTCGTCTGGTGACACGTTACACAGCGCTGCTCTTGAAACAGGCGAGCGCCAGCTACTTCGGGGGGTTCATTGGTTGCAACACTGGCAGTGACTATGTTGCCATTCTTGAGCCACCGTTCATACTCTACCGGGTCCATCACGACAACTCTACCAATCATACGCGAGTGATCGAGACCACAGTATTCTGCGCAAAAAATATGATATTCGCCAGGCTTCGTCGGTTCAAACCAGCTGGTCGTGTAACGGCCAGGAACCGCATCCATTTTCGTGCGGAAGGCTGGAATATAGAAACTGTGGAGGACATCTTCGGCCGTAATAGTCAACTTAATCGACTGACCTAAGGGAATGTGCAGTTCGTTGATTTCTCGCTTCCCTGACGGATGTTGCACTTTCCACATCCATTGCTTACCAACGACGTAAAAGTTGAGCGCCTCAGCCGGCGGAGTCGACATTTTAAAAAACAGCACCGCGCCCCACGCAAACATGATCATGACAATGCCTAAAGGGGCGACCGACCAGAAGATCTCTAACGGCAGGTTGCCTTCGATTTGCTCCGGCGCCTCATCCTCTGATTTGCGTTTGTATTTCACCGCAAACACAACAACCGACACAAAGACGCCTAGCCCAGCGACAAGACAGACTAAGCTAATAAAGAGGTAGAGCGCATCTACCTCCCATGCAAAGTTCGAAGCCAGAGTAGGCCACAAAGAAAATTTATCCATCATGGTTGCTCAGGTTTGGTGATTCTCGCAAAGCACGGAATCACCGAATACGCATCTCTTCAGTCTTAGTTACCCTTTCCTGGAAGCTAAGACCGGCATTTCTCCGCTACCTGTCCACTGCTTACGCTCTCGACGTAGCATGATGAAGATGTATGAACCGAGCGCAAGCATTGTCAGGAGTCCTGACACTTGCACGACCCGTATAATCACCAATCCGTATTTTCCCGCCTTTGGGTCATAGTGAAAACACAGCAATAAAATTTGATCGACCGCAGATCCTATCTTTCCTGCGGAAGCTTCCACTAACCCTAACCGTACGTCCCGTGGCGCATATTCAATACCATAAAAGTAATGCGAAACTTTCCCCTCCGGAGTGAGCACGATAATGCCGCTCGCGTGGGCAAATTGCTGAGAGGCTTGATCGTACTTAAAGCGGAAACCAACCGTACGAGTCAGTTTCTGAATGGACTCTTCGTCTCCAGTCAGAAAATGCCAGCCCTTCTCAGCGCCTGGTCGGCTATATGCTTGGAGATAGGTTTTCCCCTTCTCAGCAGCCTGAGGAGGTTTTTCCCTGGCGTCGAAACTGACAGTAATAACGTTGAACTCATTTCCAGCCGAGAACGAGAGCGTACGCAACGTCCGCACGAGTCCATTGAGTACAAGCGTGCAGAGCATCGGGCAATCATAATACGCGAGAGATAAGATGACGGGCTTCTCTCTAAAATACTCTTTTAGCTGGACGGCTTTCCCGGTTTCATCAGTAAATGTCAAATTCAGAGGAACCTGTTCGCCGAGACGTTGATCAAAACCTACGTCAGGAAAGGGATTGTAGGAAGCAGGCCGTCCAGGCTCGAACGAGAGGAGATTGCCGCCAGGGCCGGCGCCGGGAATAGCAGAGGCGGAAGTAGCAGAAAAAGAGAAGAGGAGGAGAGCCATAGCCACGGTAAAGCCGACCTTGCTCAGGCTTGCCGCAAGGGATTTTACTCTGCAAACAAGATCTGTTCTATCGTTCTGATCACGCATGAGCCGCTATTACTCTTTCGGGATGTCGCTTCGCGTCGGCAATCCCTTCTGCGCCAACACTTTTATTGCTTGTTCTATCGGAATGCCGACAATGCCGGCATCCTTGTCTATCCAGCGATAACTGTTCACCACTTCGTTTTCAGCTTGACGTAGTTGCTTCAAATCCTGCCCCGGAGAAACTTGCAGCCGCGGCGCAGGAGGCAATTGTTGTAGATTAGCCAGAGGAGAAACCTGCGCGTCTTTTCGAGCTTGGTTCATCTTTAAGAAATCCAGCATGAACCAGACGCCAGCAAATGAAAAAGCTGACACAACAACAAGAATGATGGCGAAAAGAATAACAGGTTGCAGTTGCACCATATTCTGTTCATGTCCAGCACCAGGATGTTCGCTCACATGAGATTCCATGATTATTTCCTAATCTACGCGTGCTCCAGCGCTTGTTCCGCCTCAGTGAAGGGGTCGGGCAACGGAGCTAAGGAGCGCTTTTTCAGTTGTGCGTAGAACGCCGCCAACCAGATTCCCCCTATGCCGACTGGGGCCGCGATGTCAAGCCAATGGAAATGTATTCCGTCAGGAAAGAAGGCTGGAAAAATTAACCAATACAAGTCAACAAAGCGCATGAAGAGAATCCAGCCGGCAATCTTCACCAACGTGTTCTTTTTCATTTTATTATTGCGCATCAATAACAGAAAG
>CAZUFQ010000350.1:6708-7119 GCA_964618735.1 uncultured Enterobacteriaceae bacterium | reverse complement strand
AGGCCGCCGCAAAGAGAAAACTCTCTTCATCAGGCACCGCCCAAAAGGTCCCAATATAGTTGCTCACCCCCGCCAGCAAAAACGCACTGCCAATGCCAAACGCCTGCCCTTCATACTGATAGCTTCCCTGCCAGGCGGCCGTGGCCCCCGCCTGGCATGAGTTGGAAAACACCAACAGAGGGGGATGGCCAAGCTTACTCAGCTCCCCAGCAGTCAGCATCCCTTCGTGCAGTACCCACCCGCTGTAGCTAGGGAGCTGAGGATCATACTGACTGTGTCCGGCAAAGTGCACCACCTCGTGGGCCTCCAGGGCCGCCAACAGCGGTACCCGACGCACCTCCCTGCCACCTAACAGAGAGACTTCCACCCCTTTGATCCCTCCCAATAACTCGCAGAGCTGCTCAGCCTCTT
>CAZUFQ010000350.1:0-6698 GCA_964618735.1 uncultured Enterobacteriaceae bacterium | reverse complement strand
AATGGGGTACGGCATGCGCGGTCACAGGCAGTACTCCCTGCCTTCTGAGGGTTGTTCTTGGGCTGGGTAGCGGCAAGCTGGTAATGACTTGGCGACCCACGCGAAACTTGGTCGCCAGAAACTGCTCACCGTCGTAACACAACTCCCACGGCGCCTGGACGAGGGATTCATCTATGCGCAGATAGAGTTCACAGGGCTCGGCCGTGCGCAGCCGCCGGCGGGCAGGCTCGGTCAACAGATGGGAAAAGAGCACACCACCGAACCGCTGTAGCTCTTGCACCACCGCGAGCCCTGCGCCTTGGCTGTAGCCTGGAGCGGCGATGCTCCGAACCTCGGCGATGAGCTCCCCTAAAAAGACGTCGTCCACACGAGTCTCACTGCGCGGAATAAGAGATCCCATCTCCGCCAGGTCGATGATATTGGTGTCGCCTTTCCGCAAGATAGTGAGAGAGATCGATGACGGTTGCGCCATGACCGCTATGGCTCCCTACTTTCATTGAGAGGTTCCAAGTTTCGTTCGGATGCTGTCATCTATACCACAGCCGAACAGTTCATAACACTCTGCGTTTGTGGGCCAAGTGCACGCTTCCGGCGAGACCCATGCCTCTAGTGGTCACGAGGAAGACCCTTCAACGGCCCCCTTCGCCCAGCCGGTCCAAAGATTGATCCGATTTCTCGCGACGCGGGGTCTTCTCCAACAGAAACAGACCTGCTGGGCAGGAGCAGCAAAGCTCTGACGCCCGCTGGGAACGAACAACTTTCAGCAAGGAGGACATTCGTATGTGGAACTTCTTACCCCCCTCTGGAGTCGCGACCACGGTCGTGGATTTCACCAGCGATCTCTCACTACTGTTGACCGGGTTGGTAGGGATTGTGTGGTTATCCGTTGGGATGCTTGCCTGGATGGCGGCACTATCTCGTTCAGCGCTCCATGCCTACGGCGGACAGAACGCCAGCCTTTGTAGACTATCAGGCGGCGGCCTAACCATATAGGCTCTCGGTGCATGACTCCCGACACGCAGAGCAGGAGCGAAGACGGACAGTGACTCTAGTCACAGAGATGGTGAACTGCCGTGAACCATGTGCGCTAGCGGAGTGTCAGCGAAGCGAGTACCTTGCTTGGTCTGGTTCATGCCGCGCAGTTGTGACATCATCGAGGGTGCTCGGCTCCCTTTTCCAGGAGAAGGGAAGGCGCTGATGGCACATTCTATCCACCGATAGCAGCGCGTGCCTTCTTGTCCTTCCTCGCCTCTTAATTGGGGTGTCGGTTCATTACCGATCACGTGAAGGCAAGATCATGTTTAAACCGTTTCCCGGACAGATCAATTATCCCGAAATGGAGCTACGCATCCTGCGCTTTTGGCAGGAGCGGCGCATCTTTGCAAAACTGCAAGCGCAAAACGCTGGAGGTCCGCGCTGGTCGTTCATTGACGGACCCATTACCGCTAACAATCCTATGGGCGTCCATCATGCGTGGGGCCGCACTTATAAAGATATCTACTGCCGGTACAAGGCGATGCAGGGCTACGCACAACGCTGCCAGAACGGCTTCGACTGTCAGGGGTTGTGGCTTGAAGTCGAAGTGGAAAAACAATTAGGGTTTAACTCTAAACAAGACATCGTGCGGTTCGGCCTCGACAATTTCTCCCGCGCCTGCCGCGCTCGCGTGGAGGAATACGCCGAGCGCATTACCCGGCAGTCCATCCGCCTCGGGCAGTGGATGTGCTGGGACAATGATAAAGGCGCTCCCACATCTTACTTCACGATGGATGACAACAACATTGAGCACATCTGGTACTTCCTCAAAAAGTGTGAAGAGAAAGGCTGGCTCTATATCGGTCATCGGGTCATGCCCTGGTGCTGGCGCTGCGGCACTTCCCTCAGTCAGCATGAGTTGATCGATTCGTACCAAGAACAAATCGATCCATCAGTGTACTTGCGCTGCCCCATTAAAGGGTATGACAGAGAGTATTTCCTGGTGTGGACGACAACGCCATGGACACTGACCTCTAACACGGCTTTGGCCATTCACCCGGAGATGGACTACACTAGAGTACGGCTCAACGGCGATATCTACTATCTTATCACCACACGCACTGAGGCTGTACTCCCCGAGAACGCTGAGCGGTTGGGAACGGTCAAAGGCAAGGAGTTGGTAGGCTTAAACTATACTGGTCCTTTTGAGGAACTACCTGCGCAGGCGCATGTTTACCGTCGGACCATTCCCTGGGAGGCGATCTCTACGGAAGAGGGAACCGGCATCGTCCACATCGCTCTGGGCTGTGGCGCCGAAGATTTTGAACTAGGCAAGCAGGTGGGTTTGGACACGCTTGTGCCGATCGATGAGAATGGCTACTTCCTGGAGGGCTTCGGCCAGCTGACCGGCAAGCACGTCACAGAGTCGGCGGCTCTCATTCGCGAGGACTTACAGGGAAAGGGCTTCCTGTTCGCCTGGGACAAGTATGCTCACCGCTACCCGATGTGTTGGCGCTGCAAAACCCCCCTCGTGTTTCGCCTCGTCGATGAGTGGTTCATCTCGTGCGCTGAAGTGCGTACCCCGATGAAGCGTGAGGCAAGCACGATCCAATGGCTTCCCGAATACAGTGGCAGCCTGATGCAGAACTGGTTAGACAACATGGGCGACTGGTGTATCTCGCGTCGTCGCTTCTGGGGGCTCCCTCTTCCCTTCTACCTCTGCAGCGTGTGTCACCACCGCACGGTTATTGGCGCGAAAGCCGAGTTGCGCGAGCGAGCGCTCAACCCGGAAGCCGTTGATATGCTCCCGGAACTGCATCGCCCTTGGGTTGACGATGTAAAAATCTCTTGCCCGCAGTGTGGAGCCGCCGTAGAACGCGTTCCGGAAGTTGGAGATTGCTGGCTTGACGCTGGTATCGTGCCGTATGCCACCTTGAACTACTTACCGGACCACCTTGGTCTCCACGACGCCATGCGCTCTACCCGCTCCGAGGAGGGAACGGAGGGTGGGCAGTCAGCTTGGCGGCGTTGGTGTCCTGCGGACTTCATCACGGAGATGCGCGAGCAAGTGCGGTTATGGTTTTACTCCATGCTCTTTATGTCGGTGACGCTGGAGGACAAGGCCCCGTACCGAACCGTCCTTACCTACGAAGAGATGCGCGATGAAAACAACAACCCGTTTAGTAAAAGCGGTGGGAATGCCATTCCCTTCGACAAAGCGGCAGAGGAGATGGGGGCAGATCCTATGCGCTGGCTCTATGCAACAGCGCCCGTTCACCAAGTCTTCCGCTTCGGTTATGGCCCCGCCAAGGACGTGAAGCGTCGGCTGCTGACGTTGTGGAACTGCTGCAAGTTTTTTGTTGAGTATGCCAATTTAGATAGACCGACCCTTACTTGGGAGTCCGGGATCAAGGAACAGGGAGCCGCATCTGAACTGGATCGTTGGATTTTGGCGCGCCTGCAGCAGCTCGTGGCGCTGTGCAACGAGCGCTTGGAGCATTTCGATGCGGCGGCCGTGACACGAGAAGTGGAGAGGTTTATTGACGACCTGTCTACGTGGTACGTCCGACAGAGCCGGCGTCGCTTCTGGAAGAGCGACGATGACGCCGACAAGGCGGCTGCGTATCAGACTCTCTACGATGTGTTGGTGACGCTCACGATGCTTCTTGCGCCAATTCTACCCTTCACGGCGGAGGAGCTGTACCAGAACCTGGTACGTTCGCTGGACGCCAATGCGCCCGAAAGTGTTCACCTCTGTGCGTATCCACGATTGAACTCCGCATGGCAAAACGAGCAACTTATCTACGACGTCGCTACACTGCGGCGGGTGGTGTCGCTGGCACTGTCGGCGCGCAACGCGGCAAACGTAAAGGTGCGCCAGCCGCTGCCCCGCCTGCTGGTGAAGTCGGCCAACACACGCGAACGTGAGGTGCTCGTACAGATGCAGGCTCAGGTGCTCCACGAGCTGAACGTCAAACAGGTGGAGTTCATCGAAGACGAGTCCGCGTTGCAAAGTTTTGTGATCAAGCCCAACTTCACCAAATTAGGGCCGAAGTTCGGCAAACGGCTGCCGCAACTCCAGCAGGCGTTGTCGTCCGTCGACGCCCAGGAAGTGGGGATGAAAGTTGGAGCGGGCGAACTGTTCGAACTGAACATTGACGGCGAACGTGTCGCCCTCGCGCCTGACGACCTGATTGTGGAACGTACGCCGACGGTGGGTTTGGCGGTCGCATCGGAGAACGGCACTATCGTGGCCCTGGATACGATAGTCACCCGCGAACTGCAACACGAAGGCATGGCGCGAGACTTCGTGCGCTACGTCCAAGACCTACGTAAGAGGGCGGCCTTCAATGTCTCCGACCGCATCGTTGTGTACTACCACGCTGATGGTGAAGCGGCAAACGCGGTCGCGCGGCACGCCGCATATATCCGACAAGAAACACTGGCCGATGCTCTTTTCACCAGCGAGGACGCCGCCAGCGGGATCTCCGCTACGCTTACTCTGGGGGAACGGCCCGTACGTATTACCGTTGTACGCATTGAGGTGACCAGGGGGATAGAAAAGGATGTTATTGCGTAATTCTCTGGAGTCTCTCCGACCGGGGGGACATGACCGCTGATCGTTGATCGTGGAAAGCTTGTTTTACTTCAGCCCCGCCTTGCGCAAGGCGGCAAGATTGCGCTCTGCCAGCGCCGGATCTTTGTAGGGAACCCTCTGCTTCGCAGCCTCCAGAGAGAAATCTGGACTGAGCCGCAGGACCTCTGCTACCTCGGCCCGCACCTCTTCCTCTCGGCCTAACTCGCTATAGACAACAGCCAGATACACATGGGTCAGCAAATAGTTGGGGTTGAGGGGCAGGGCTTTCTGCAGCGCGTCCAATGCTTCTGCCTGCCGTCCTGTCAGGTAATAAGCTCCGCCTATGAGGGATAAGAGGGAGACCGGGAAACGGGGGTTGAGCTGCAGCGCCTTCTCCAGTACCCCAAGGGCTTCCTCCGGCCGCCCCGTATAGACCAGAATAGCCGCCAGCGTTGCGTAGTTATCGCCACCGTTAGGATCAAGAGCGATGGCCCGCTCTGCCTCGACAAGGGCGCGCTCAGGCTGTTTTTTCAGTAGATAGACTTGCCCCAAGAGGTTGTGGGCCTGTGGTAGAGAGTCATCTAGGGAAACAGCCCTGCGCGCTTGTGTCAAAGCTTGCTCTAGCGTTTGTGGGTCCTGACTCCACAGATTGACCCACCCGAAAAGGTGAGTATACCCCAGCGTTGTGTGCGCCGCGGCAAACTGTGGGTCCAGTGTAACCGCTTGCTCCCATAGTCGTTGGGCTTCAGCGTTCGCGTCTTTGGTAAAACGAAAAAAATAGTTGAATCCGCCCACAAAATAGGCGCGAGCCTTGAGGTTCTCCGTGAGGGAACGCTTAAAGGCATGCTCGATTTCTTTCTTTGGCGCTGTCATGCGTAAAAGCTGCAAGGGGAAATTAGGACTGATCCGCTGGACTTCGGCCTCTTCTGCCCGGGCTTCCGCTACCCGACCTAACTCGTTGTAGATACGCGCCAGGTACGCGTGGGCATACAAATAATTCGGGTTACGCGTGAGGGCGCGTTGCTGGGCGGCAATCGCCTCTTCATAGCGCCCTAACTCGTGGTAGGCCCAGCCTAAAACGCTTGAAGAATAAACGGCGGACTCCGGGTCGAGACGCATCGCTTTCTCCACCAGACCCAGGGCTTCCTCGGGCCGCTCCGCTATCAGCAGAATCACTGCCAACTTGGCATGGCAGTCGGCGCAGTTCGGATCAAGAGCGATCGCCCGCTCCCCCTCAGTCAAGCCCTGTTCGGACTGCCCTTTCTGCGCATAGATAATCCCTAACAAGGAGTGAGCCTCAGCCAGGGAGTCGTTTAAGGTAATGGCTTTTTGTGTTAACTCAAGCGCCTGATCCAACGCTCGAGAATCCACGCTCCATTGCCAATCCCATTCTCTTTCATACGTTGACCCCAACGCCATATACGCTGAGGCAAACTGCGGATCGAGTGCGACCGCCCGCCTGAACATCTGCTGCGCTTGCGCCTCCGCGTCTTTCGTGAAACGTCTGACATGTTCCATGCCGCGCAAATAGTAGTCATAGGCTTCCAGATTGTCGGTAGGGACTTGCCCAACACGGCCTTGCTCTCCTGCGGTCAGCTTCACCTGCAAGGCGTCTACGACCTTCTGCGTGATCTCATCCTGTAGGGCAAAAATATCTTTCAGTTCCCGATCATAGCGCTCAGCCCACAGGTGATGCCCTGTGGTCGCGTCTACCAACTGTGCGTTGATCCGCACCCACGTGTCGGCCTTCTGCACGCTACCCTCCACCACATACCGCACCCCCAGCTCCTGGCTCACCTGCTGATGCTTAATGGCTTTGCCCTTGTAGGCAAAGGTGGAGTTGCGTGCGATGACAAAGAGGCCCCCCAGCTTGGAGAGGTCGGTGATAAGAGTGTCGGTCATGCCGTCGCTGAAATACTCCTGTTCCGGATCGCTACTCATGTTGACGAAGGGCAGCACCGCAACAGAAGGCTTGAGAGGCAATGGCAACGCTCCCGGCGTGACAAGTGATGAAGGATGAGTAATGAATGGAGAGCGAAACAGAAGGATCACGACTCCGGCGACAATGAGTAGCCCGGCAGCAACCAGTACGGTGCGGAGACGAAGAGCGTAGCCCCCCTTGTTTTCAACTTTTGCATTTCGCCTT
>CAZUFQ010000349.1:0-7138 GCA_964618735.1 uncultured Enterobacteriaceae bacterium | reverse complement strand
CTTCTCGCTCCGTTTCACTTCTGAGGGAAGAACGCCGCTTAAACACCGCTTACGGTTGAAGCGCCTATCACGATGATATCTCGGGTTGACATTAGAGTATTCTTCCCTTTTCGCTTTCAGCCACGCGTGCATGCTGTCCCGAGTTTCTTATGAATGCGTCCTTTTGTGAGATGACTTCCCTACATAGTCTATGGTCTCAATGCATCGCGGTTATCGTTGAGGAGAAAAAATCAGTATGGGCTTTCTTCTTATATTGATACAAGCCTAGCGATCATGTAGTGCAATTTCCTTGCCTTTACCTTTCTTTTGATCAAGGAGAAGAATTTCTTGCCGCACGCCGTACCAATTCTCTATTGCGCTCATGGCAAACAGCCTCAGGCAAACAGACTCTGCTAGACGCAGGCAAGCTCCTGCTTGCCAGGAGTCCTTGTCTCTTATAAACCAACCGCTATCCGCTATCTTTAGTACGCCAAGGAGATGAGGTAGTAGACCACCAGAATGAAGATGATGGGTTAGCAACAGCTACGTCATTCCCGCGAAAGCGGGAATCCAGGCGGCAGAACTGCCAACCTGTGCAGTGTTCCCCCTGGATGCCCGCCTGCGCGGGCATGACGAACTCTAGCTCCTCAAAATCAGTGTGGTGAACTAGTAGATCGAAATGTTTACACGCATTTTTCTTACTATTGTTGGTCTTGGGGTGGTGTTTGGTGGTCTCTATTTCACGAAACGCTCATTTGAACACCAAGAAACATCTCGGCAGCATGCCATGATGCCGCCGCCCACTCCAGTGGCGGTCGCCTCTGCAACTGTTACTGCATTGCCGCTGTATATTGAGGCAATTGGCTCTCTAGAGGCGGTGCGGCAGGTGGTGGTGGCCCCGGAAGTGGGGGGACGGGTTGTGGCGCTCCATTTTGAATCGGGAGGCGCAGTGCGCGCCGGCGCTCCTTTGGTGCAACTCAACGATGCACCCGAACGCGGAGATCTTAGTCGCTTTCGCGCTAGTGCTGAGTTCGCCCAGCAAGAGTTAGAGCGGGTGCAGTCAGTGACGGATCGCCGTGCAATTTCAAAAAGTAACCTGGACGAGGCAAAACGGGGTCTTGGTGAAGCGCAGGGCAATATTGTGCACACGGAAGCTCTCATTGACCAAAAGCTGATTCGCGCGCCTTTTGACGGCGTGCTCGGGGTAAGAAAAATTAACCTCGGGCAATATCTCCAACCCGGACAGCCGGTTGTGACGCTCACGAACCTTGATACGTTGTACGCCAATTTTACCGTTCCAGAAAATGTGCTCAGTCAACTTACGCCTAAATTGCCTGTTCACTTGCTGAGTGACGCCTTTCCGGGACGGACCTTCGACGCAATGATTACCACACTTGAGCCTCAAGTGGCCATGGAAACGCGAACCGTCAACGTGCAGGCCACCCTGATGAATCGTGACCATCTGCTCCGTCCCGGTATGTTTACCGCCGTCCGCGTTGTTTTGCCCCCGGAGCAAAATGTGGTCACTGTTCCTGAAACGGCTGTCGACAAGACCCTCTACGGTGATTCGGTGTTCATCGTACGGCAAAACGCTGCGCCCGAGGCCAAGAGCCCGCGTTATACTGCGGAGCGGGTGTTTATTAAAACTGGGCGCCATGTTGATGGACGGATTGCTGTACTTGAAGGGGTAGGGCAGGGGGACTTGGTGATCACCGCAGGGCAAGTCAATCTCGTCAGCGGTATGCCGGTTGCTCTTTCGCCTACGGATACGTTGGCCGAGAATGGCAAGCGCACGGGCGACTCGGCAAACCAGCAAGGTCACGAAAAGAGGCAAGAATAATGCGCTTCACGGATCTCTTCATTCGCCGACCGATACTCGCACTCGTAGTGAGTTTGCTGATTTTCTTGGCTGGTCTGCGGGCCCTGTTTAATTTGCCGGTCCGGCAATATCCCCGCACGGAAAGCGCGACGATTACCGTCACTACCATATACCCTGGAGCCACTTCCGATTTGATGCAGGGATTTATCACAACGCCTATCGCCCAATCGGTCGCCACCGCGGACGGCGTGGAATATTTGACCTCTGCATCGACGCAAGGGAGGAGTGTAATCTCCGCGCGGTTGAGGCTCAACGCCAACTCGGATCGCTCGATGACTGAGATCATGGCGAAAGTAAATGAAGTCAAGTTTCGCATTCCCAGAGAAGCATACGATCCGGTCATTACGAAAAGTAGGGGCGAGTCTTCAGCGATTATGTATATTGGCTTCGTCAGTGACACCTTGCCTCCCCCTGCCATCTCTGACTATTTGTTGCGTGTTGTTCAGCCATTGCTTTCTACCGTGCCTGGCGTGGCGACCGCCGATATTTTAGGCGGGCAAACGCTCGCAATGCGGGTCTGGCTTGATCCCGCGCGACTTGCGGCCCGCGGCCTCTCGGCAGGGGAAGTGGTGGAAGCGCTGCGCCAGAACAATGTCCAGGCGGCTCCAGGGCAAGCAAAGGGCGCATACACCATCGCCAATATCCACGCCGACACGGATGTTGTTGATGTAGACGCCTTTCACCGCATAGTTATTAAAGCCGTCAACGGAGGACTCGTGCGGCTGGGCGATATAGCGACCATCGAACTGGGCGGACAAAGTTACGAACAGAGTGCGCGGCAGGCCGGCCGGCCCGCTGTCTACATCGGCGTCAACGCTACGCCGACGGGCAACCCGGTGAATATCGTGCACGACATCCGTGCGCTGCTTCCCACTATTGAACGCAATCTGCCGCCGGGACTTGAGGTCGCCGTGAATTACGATGTAGCGAAATACATCAATGCATCGATTGACGAGGTGCAGAAGTCCCTGCTTGAAGCCATTGGCATTGTTGTCATTGTCATCTTTTTGTTTTTAGGTTCGCTACGGTCCGTGTTGATTCCTATTGTCACCATTCCGCTGTCGCTTATCGGCGCCGCGACGCTGATGCTGCTCTGTGGCTTTAGTCTCAATCTACTCACGTTGCTGGCGTTGGTGTTAGCGATCGGTTTGGTCGTGGACGACGCCATTGTCGTGGTGGAAAATGTCTATCGCCATATCGAAGCCGGGAAACCGCCGGTGGAAGCTGCACTCATCGGAGCTCGTGAAATTGTTGGTCCGGTCATCGCGATGACCATTACCTTAGCCGCCGTGTATACTCCGATCGGCTTCATGGGCGGCTTAACCGGCTCATTGTTTAGCGAATTTGCTTTCACTCTGGCGGGAGCAGTGTTTGTCTCCGGCGTCGTCGCCCTGACTTTGTCGCCGATGATGGCGTCGTTCCTCTTGACACGCGCCATGCTGGAAGGATGGTTCGTGCAGAGGGTGGAGCACGGCTTTCTGCGCTTGACCAGGATGTATGCTCGACAACTGCAGACGAGTTTGGATGGCCGGCCTGCGGTGCTTGTGTTCGGCGTTGGTATTCTTCTGGGGTTGGTGTTTCTTTTCAGCGGCGTGAAGCGTGAATTGGCTCCCCCTGAGGATCAAGGAGGGGTCTTTATCATCGTTAAAGGACCCCAGTACGCCAACCTGGATTATACCGAGGCGTTTAATCAGCGAGTGGAACAGGTCTTCCGTTCATTACCCGAATCAGGAGAGACCTTTCTCCTCAACGGCAGCGATGGTCCCAGCAATGGCTTTGGCGGCGTCAATCTGGTGGATTGGAAAGACCGCTCCCGTCGTGCGCAAGAACTCCAATACCTGATCCAAGCCGGCGTGGGGCAAATTGAAGGACAACGGATCTTCGCATTCTTACTACCCTCCTTGCCAGGCTCGACAGGCGGCTTGCCTGTACAAATGGTGATTCGCGGCGCTAGCGGTTTTGAAACCGTGCATGCGGTGATGGAACGCCTCAAGGAGGCTGCGCAGAAAAGCGGTCTGTTCATTGTCGTGGATAGCGATCTTGCCTTTAATAATCCGTCCGTGCATCTCAACATTGATCGTTGGAAGGCAAACGACCTTGGCGTGACGATGGGAGCGATAGCGGACACCCTTGCCGCCTTGGTGGGTGAGAACTATGTCAACCGCTTCAATATGAACGGTCGCTCGTATGATGTTATCCCGCAAGTGCCCCGCGCTGACCGCCTCTCGCCGGAAAGTCTCGGTAAATACTACTTGAAAACAGCTAGTGGCCAGCTGATGCCTCTGTCCACCATTATAGGCATCACAACGGGCAGCGACCCAAACAAACTAACGCAGTTCAATCAATTGAATTCAGCAACATTCCAGGCGATTCCGGCTCCAGGAGTCACTTTAGGCGACGCCGTCGCGTTTCTCGAGCGCGAGGCGACTTCTCTCTTACCATCCGGGTTTTCGTATGATTGGCTGGGCGATACCCGACAATACGTGCAAGAAGGCAATCAGTTGACCATCACCTTTTTCTTTGCCCTCCTGGTGATTTTTTTAGTCCTGGCGGGACAATTCGAGAGTCTCCGCGATCCCTTAGTAATTCTCGTGAGCGTGCCGCTCTCGATCTGCGGCGCCTTAATGCCCCTCTACTTGGGCTTTGCTACTTTCAACATTTACACGCAGATTGGACTGGTGACGCTGATTGGCCTGATTTCCAAGCATGGCATCCTGATGGTCGCCTTTGCCAATGAACTGCAACGTGAGGAAGCCCTTGACCGCCGCGCCGCCATCGAACAGGCGGCGACTGTACGTCTGCGGCCGATTCTTATGACAACCGCCGCCATGATCATGGGCCTGGTCCCGCTGCTCTTTGCCAGTGGCGCTGGTGCGGTGAGCCGTTTTTCTATTGGCATTGTGGTCATTATCGGCATGCTGGTCGGCACCTTGTTTACGCTCTTTGTCGTGCCGGCTGTCTATACCCTTCTTGCGAAGGACCACAACACTGCCGCGCAGTCTGATCGAGCTCAACAACTTGCCAGCACGGCGGCGTAGTCTTGTTCTGGTGGAGCGCCGCTTCTAGGTAGAGAAAATGTAGACCAGCATGAGAAGCGTTCGGAAAGAGAAATAGTATGAGACGATGGCGGCAATGGGTCGGGATTGCGGTAGTGTGTGGAATTGCGGGCTGCACCGTTGGCCCCGTCTATAAGAGCCCGGTCGTCTCGCTGCCAGAATCTTGGAGTGAACAGCCGGAGAATGGGGTAGTGGTCCAGCCCACTGACGTAGTGCAGTGGTGGTCAACCTTTGGTGATCCAGTATTGAACTCGCTCATTGAACGCGCTGTCAGCTCCAACCTGGACCTCCGCATTGCGACCGCACGGGTGCGTGAGGCGCGCGCCCTGCGTAGCGTGACAGCGGCTGACTTCTGGCCCTCCATTGATGTCGCGGGCTCCTATTTTCGTAGTCGCCGCAGTGAAAACCTTGCGACAGGGGCTAGCACGGGTGCTGGCGGGCAACCGACTTCTAGTGCAAATACAAGGGAAGGAGATCTTTTTCAAGCGAACTTTGACGCCAACTGGGAAATAGACCTCTTTGGTCGGGTACGCCACGCAGTGGAGGCGGCGGAAGCCGATATCGCCGCCGCAGAGGAAAGTCGCCGAGATGTTTTAGTGACGCTCCTCGCGGAGCTGGCGCGCAACTACGTCGAGTTGCGGGGCTTCCAGCGTCAACTAGCGGTGGCGCGCAGTAATATTCAGGCCCAGCAAGAGTCCGTTGAATTGACGAGTGCGCGTTACCAAGCGGGATTGATCAGTGCGCTTGATGTTACCGAGGCGGAAGCGCAGCTCGCGACCACGCAATCACAACTGCCGACGCTCGAAAGCGCTGGGCGGCAGGCAATCCACCGTTTAGGCGTGTTGATAGGGAGACCGCCTGAAACGCTCCTCACTGAACTTGAGCCAGAACGAGCTATTCCTGTGGCGCCGCTTACTGTGGTCATGGGCCTCCCTTCGGACCTCCTCCGCCGCCGCCCTGATATCCGACGCGCCGAGCGGGAGATTGCAGCAGCCACGGCGCGTGTTGGCGTCGCCACCGCTGATCTTTTTCCTCGCGTCTCTTTGACCAGTAATATCCTCGGGTTACAGAGTATGGATATCGCTGATCTGGCGCTTGCCTCCAGCCGGTTTTGGTTTGTGGGACCGACGGTGCGATGGCCCTTGTTTGACGCTGGGCGGATTCGCGCCACTATCGAAGTACAAAATGCACGCGAAGCACAGACCCTTGCTCAATACGAACAAATAGTATTGCTTGCGCTTGAAGATGTAGAAAATGCCTTGGTGGCGTACGCCAGAGAACAAATACGCCGCGCTTCGCTGGCGGCGGCGGTTGACGCCAATCGGCGCGCGGTGGAATTAGCTCAGGAACGCTACACCAAGGGACTGACGGATTTTCTTAACGTGCTTGATGCGCAACGCTCACTCTACGTGTCCGAAGACCAACTGGTGCAGAGCGACGAGACAGTCGTCGCGAACCTGATCGCGTTATACAAAGCAATGGGTGGGGGTTGGGAGGTGGCACCTGAGGCCGCACGTTGATGCTATAGAAAACCTTCGGCCGAAGCGAAGGGCAGTAAACACAGCGAATCAGTACCATAAGATCTGGTTGTTGCCAAAGAATTCACAGATAGTGAGAAGCGAATAGTGTGTTTAACATTTCAGTTTGGTGGAGCTTAGGGAGCGAGAGAGTTTCAAAAAATCCTCCGACTATAGTCAAAAGCGATGTTAGCCTGGAGTTTTTTACTTTCTGTTGTTTTGGGGTCTTTTTGGGGGGTTTAGTGAGTTAAGTTTATGTGGAGGTCGTTTCAAAAATTGAATATAGTCATTGCTTGTTATTGGATCTAAAGGGGGCCATCACACGGCCGTAAGCGAGGCCCTGGACCCAACATGGCAACCGACTTAATAAAGTTTGTTCAGCGTACGATCTCTACCCAAGCTACATCCGCTACCGGTAGCGTCCCAGCTTCATTCGATCCCACCTGAATCGCGACCCGTGCATTGCTCAACGCCACTGTCGGAATCCCGGTGAGCGCCACCCAGGTCGCCCCATTATTCACCGAATACAAGGGACTGTAGGCATTGGTCGCCAGGTTGCGGTCCAACCGCAAAATTAAGTTCCCCGTGTTCGTCAGGGCTTGCCGCTGTAGGATCGTTCCCGTCCCATTCACTTCGAACATGCTGCCAATGTTGGGGCCTCCAGCTCCACTATTGTAGTTGCGGCGCACGCTCACATAGGTGTCGTC
>CAZUFQ010000348.1:0-7150 GCA_964618735.1 uncultured Enterobacteriaceae bacterium | reverse complement strand
CTATCCCATGGCGTCCTGTTGATTCCGCTTTCTTGTCCCTATCTCCCCCCGCCCCCGGTCTACCCTCCTTCCCTCCTCAACGCCATTCCCCTGTCCCAGAACGTCACCCACCTCACGGTACATCTCTAGGGCCTCCTGCTGATACCGCTGCGCTGACTCTAGCTCCCCCCGTACCTGTGCGATCCCGCCCAGGTCAGTCAATACATTTGCCTGCCCCTGGACATCGCCTATGTCGCAGAGCAATTGCAAAGCCTCCTGCTGATAGCTGCGTGCCTGCGCTAACTCCCCCCGTATCTGCGCAATCCTGCCCAGATAGTTCAGTGTTACTGCCTGCCGCATGACATCGCCCATATCACGGTACAGTCGTAAGGCTTCCTGAAACGCGTCTCGGGCTTCATGGAACCGAGAACGTCGATACAGTTTGCTGCCCAGCTCGAATGCGACGGCAGCAATCCCACCAGCGTCATCTGGACGTTGTTTGTAGTAGCGCTGTAGCAAATTCCGCAACTCCACAATCTCTTCATCCAGCGGAGCCGGTGGCAGTGGAGAGAAATGGTTACGTTGTTGCGCTGCCGTGTCGCGAAAGAACCGTGTCTCCATCTGAAACGCCCAGAAGTCCTTGGCGTCATAGGGCAGTCGTTGGCGGGTCGCTTCGTCAACCCACAACACCACCGACAGATTATGATCTGCAATCACTTCCCGTCGGACATTGAGGGCATTGACGCAGAAGGGTGGGCGTTTATCGGGATATTGTTGTTGCTGAGCGAGAATGGTCTCCGGCAACCCGGTCACAGGAAAGATGGTGCGCCGTGTATCAATTTGTTCTTCATGTACGAGGTGCTGGAGGTACAGGAACAGGTCATAGCGCTCCGGCGTGATCTGGACTTCCCGCCATGTCGCTCCAGTGTTGATCTCTTGCGTCAATGCGCTGATGACCGCCTGGCGTACGTCTTCGGATTCCACCGCGAAGATATAGAGTCCCCCTCTCCCTAACCGCAAACGGATCGCCAGCGCGATGCGGGGAATTTCCAAGCAATCTTGCAACTCCAAGGGAGACGCTTTGCTCATGGCTGTTCTACCCGTGGTCGCTCCAGCAGTCTTCTTAAGACGGGATGCGGCTGCCTCCATTTGTCCTCGCCGTTGCGATACTCCAACAACGCTAGTGTGTGCAGCAGTTCCAAGAACGGCGACTGAGGATCTTCCACTCCGGTCTCTGGATACCAATACGGATCATGCAGGACCTTCTTGAGCATCTCCACATGATCAGCGTACAAGGTGTACTCGTTGCGTGTGGCGATCACTGCCCGCGCCACATCGTCGCGGGTGACTTTATTTTTCTTCAAGAGACACGCGTTCCGCACGCTTTTCGCCATGAGGGACATTAGCTCCCGCATCACGCCGCCGCTCATGGTAATCGCGTCATCCAGGGCTTCAGGCTCGATATCCTCGGGGCGAACCAGCCGAGAGCGCACAACTTGCCGGAGCAATGTACAATCCCTGTCCGCCGTGTCGTCCCGTTGGCCATGCACATCAGTGAGGCGGAGATTTGGGAGAATCACCTCCTTACCAATCGTTTTCACAATCGCACGAAAACGTCCGGAGCAAACCAAGGCCATATCCACAACGTAGACAACACAACACTCAGGCTTCGCCAGGTGTAAGCCGTTCTCACCGAAAACCTCCAAACTCTTGGCTAGAGGAATTTTGTCCGTATCGTCGATGAGGAGCAGAATTTGCCGTTTCTCCCGCAAATTCAGTCGAACCTCTCGGAGAAAAGCATTGAGCGTCGCAATGAGGTCGGTCAAATGTGGGCTGAAATGCTCTCTGATCTTCTTGCGCGTCTCGAATTCTAACTGGTAGCGAGCAAAGAATTTGACGCTAATCCACTCCAGCCACGACGGGACACCAACTGAACCTTCCGCGCCAACATTGCCAGACCGTCCAGCTGCTTCCGTGTCCTCTTCTTCGATCAGCCCCTGCAGTTGCTTGGCAAGTCGCTGTGCACGGTCCCGTAGACTCGCGGAAACTCCCACGCCTGCCCGCTCCGCTGCTTCATAAGCTTTGAGCGCCATGGACAGCAGTATGTCGATGTAGTCCAGATCGTTAGGATCAAGCAAGTCTTGAATCGAGTATTTGACGATCAGGAACGCGTTCGAGATCTCGGGAGTAGCGGTCAGATAATTGAGAAGGGTGGACTTGCCACAACCTTGGTGGCCGGAAAAGAGGATTTTCATGTTGCGCCCTGCTTCGCGTATGAGATCAAAGCGCAACTCTTCAACCGAACGAGAGCCCAGGTCAACATAAAAATTCGCGTCCGTTCCCCCCGGCTCCAACGGTCGAATTTGATCAAAATTGAGGTAGGATTGCTCTAAAGGTGAGAAGGAATTCGCCTCTGACATAGTTCGTATCCTAGCATGGAGAGACCATTGGGGAGAAGGGAGACGTTGTCCGCACCGTTCTTGTCAGGTAAGAGGTTCGTATCTTTTCTCGCTCCGCAGCTGTGGGTAACTAATGTGAACAGCGACTTCATTGTGTCTCCAGCACCCGCCATACTAGTCCTTATCCTGGCAGCAGCTCTGAAGCTCCTGACTGCTGGCGCCCTGTCTGCGTTGGCCTCGGATTGGCCCATGGTCAACCATGATCTCGCTAACAGTCGCTACCAGGCAGATGAACATACGATCGCACCAGACACGGTCGCGCGACTTGCTCCTCATTGGACCCTGACGACAGCCGGCGATGTGTCCGCCACTCCCGCAGTCGTCAATGGTGCACTCTATTTCCCGGATGCAGGAGGCAAACTGTGGAAGGTGGACGGCCAGACTGGAGCTGTGTTGTGGTCGCACACGATTGCTGAGTATAACGGCATTGCCAACTCCGTCTCGCGTCAACATCCAGCGTTCGCCGACGGCATGATCTTCCTTGGCGACATTACCGGCGCCCACTTCATGGCCATCAACGCGCAAACCGGAGCCCTGCGCTGGATCACTCAGCTCGACACGCATCCCAACGCCCTTGTGACGGGGTCCCCAGTCGTCGTCGGCGACCGCGTCTACATCGGGGTGTCATCGACAGAGCAAGGGCGCAAGAATGACCCTACATACGCTTGCTGCACCTTTCGAGGAAGCATGCTGGCGCTCGATATCCATTCCGGGCAAATCCTCTGGAAAACCTACACGATGCCGGAGAACGGCGGCAAGGCAAATAGCTGGAGCGGCGGCGCCATAATCACCACGCCGGCTATCGATGCGGAGCAGGGAGTGTTGTACATCAGCACGGATCATCAGTACACACAGCCAGAGGCGGTGACCGCCTGCCTCATCGCCGCCCGGAATGACTGGGACGCCTCTTGCTATCCACCAGAGGCGCGCTTCGACTCAGTGATGGCCCTGGGTCTCGCGACTGGAGCGCCGCGCTGGACCTTCTTTGGCGCCGGCGCTGAGGTGTGGAAACTTGCCTGCGGTCCATTGCCTGAGTCGTGGAGCAACGTCGCCGTAGGCGGTATGCCGGTGCGGATCTGTCCGCCTCCAGGAGACTTTGTCAATTGGGCCTTTGCTGCAGGTGCGCCGCAGCTCTTCACGATCCCGGTCAATGGCCAAGCGCGCAAGGTTGTGGGCGTAGCACAAAAAAGTGGAGTCTATTGGGCGTTTGACGCCGCCACCGGCGCCGTGGTCTGGCATACACTCGTTGGACCGTACTCAGAACCGGGAGGACTGACGTGGGGCGCGGCCTATGACGGTCAGCGATTGTATCTCTCATTGACTAATTTTGAACATGCGCCTTATCGGTTGCTTTCCGGAGCGTTAACCGATGGGGGCTCATGGGCGGCGCTTGATCCCGCCACAGGCAAAATCCTGTGGCAGACGGCGGACCCGCAGGGCGGTGTTGATTATGCGGCTCCAATCGTAGCAAATGGGGTTGTGTACGTCGGGTCGCTCGCTCACGCCGGGGACCAAATGTATGCGCTTGATGCGGCCTCTGGCGCTGTTCTTTGGCGGTTTGCAGCGGGAGGTTCGGTCGGGACCCATCCCGCCCTGGCAGATAGCTCGGTCTTCTGGGGCTCTGGGTTTGGGCGAGCTGGCTTTGGGGGCGTCCCAAACAATAAATTCTATGCCTTTACGATTGATGGTAAGTAAGACGTCCAAAGGCGACTGAAACTTGAGGATGATCCACGTTCCTATTCCGTTGACTTGATTGAATAGTTTAACCCCAGGACGGAAGAACGTCCTTATTGCTGGAGGTTTATCATGGCAGCATTAGTTCAAGGAAAAATCGCGTTAGTGACCGGCGGCAGCTCAGGTATAGGTCGGGCCACCGCCCAGATTTTCGCTCGTGAAGGGGCCAAGGTCGTTGTGGCCGATGTCGTTGTCGAAGGCGGAGAAGAAACCGTGCAGCTGATTAAGGCTGGAGGCGGTGAGGCAATATTCGTCAAAACTGATGTCTCGCAGCCCACTGACGTGGAAGCGGCGGTCAAGAAAGCTGTAGATACATATGGCCGGCTCGATTGTGCATTCAATAATGCGGGCATCGAAGGGGTGATCCAACCAACGGTGGACTATGCTGAAACGCACTGGGACCGGGTGATAGCGATTAATCTCAAAGGTGTGTGGCTGTGTCTAAAATATGAACTCCAACAGATGCTCAAGCAGGGTGGGGGAGCGATTGTGAATACGGCGTCGGTCGCCGGGCTTATAGGCCTGCCAGGCTTCTCGGCGTACGTAGCCGCCAAACATGGAGTGAATGGACTGACCAAGACGGCGGCCCTGGAATACGCCAAGGCGGGGATCCGGGTCAATGCAGTGTGTCCGGGGGCGATTCGCACGCCCATGTTCGAACGTGGACTGCGTGACAATCCTGGCATTGAAGAACTAGTTGTTGCGTCAGAACCCATTGGTCGCATGGCGGCCCCGGCCGAGGTGGGCGAAGCCGTCGTCTGGTTGTCCCCCGACTCGGCATCCTTTGTGACTGGTCTGCCGAGGGCGATTGGTGGTGGTTGGGTGGCGCAGTAAATCCTGTTCTTGAGCTTTTCTGGGAAATCCTTGGACGGCTGGTTCATACCCCACGGGGAGGGACATTGTGATATTGTCAAGTTAATCGCTTACGGGCTGCCCGAGCTGCTCGTTATGGACACCCATTCTCCTCCTGACTACCATCTGCTTAGCACACGCCGGCTCGCTTTAGGCGCCGGCGCTCGTCCTCATCATAGCCTAGGCGTTCGAGGATCAGATCTATATGTTCCCCCAACCGGGGGACGGTCTCCGACGGGCGTCCGGGTTCATTCATGAACTTTACCGGGGAGCCCAGATGTTCAACGCCGTCTGGCCCGCGCACGATCATCTCACGGGCGCGCAGCTGCTCCCCCGGCCAGGCCTCTTGAAGATTGAGGACGGGCGCATAGCACACGCCTTTATCGGCGAGCCACTCGTCCCATTCGTCGCGGGTTCTCGTCGCAAAGGTCTTAGCCAAGAAGTGCTTGACCGGATCCTGGGCCGGACCCCACGGCTCACGGCAGAGGGGAATAAGGTCCGGTCGCCCCAGCACGGTTAGGAGGTTCTCTACAAAGTTCATCTCTGCACCCGAGAGAACAAGGGAGCCGCCATCGGCCGTTCGGTAGATATTGTAGAAAGCCGCGCCGCCGTGGAGGCGTTCCTGGCTCAGATCAGGGGGACGACCTTCAGCCAGCACACTACTCAGAATGTGTGGGGTCCAGGACATCAGCGCATCAGTCATTGCTACATCGAGGCGCTCTCCCTGCCCCGTTCGCTCTCGGCGGAGGAGCGCCATGAGAATGCCGATCAGCGCACTCGATCCCAGGGCGATATCGGCCATGGGCAGAGTCGGGAAAGTAGGAGCACCGCCAGGAGCTTGGCTAAGGCTCAGCACGCCCGTAAGGGCCTGGGCGCCAAGATCGTGCGAGGGCCGTTGGCTGAGTGGGCCCGTCTGCCCGAACGCCGACAGCGAACAGTAGATGATGCCCGGCGCTTGCTCTTGCACCGCCTGATACCCCAGCCCGAGACGGTCCATGACACCCGGGCGGAACGACTCGACAAGGACGTCGGACTGTGCGGCGAGAAGGAGGAAGATCTTCCGTCCCTCGTCGTGTTTGAGATTGAGGGTGAGACTGAGCTTTCCGCGCTGCGTGTTACGAAAATAGACAGGGTGCCCGGCTACCGGAGGGCCCAGCTGGCGGGTCGGCTCGCCCTGGTGACTCTCGATTTTGATTACCTCGGCCCCATGATCGGCCATCAGCATGGTGAGGTACGGTCCAGGGAGGAAGCGCGAGAGATCAAGCACCCGAATCCCAGATAGTTTCATATTGGTTGCCTCTGTACTCTTCTGTCTGTACTCTTCTGATTGAGATCGCGCTCACATGGAACTTTGATTCGACGCCGGCAGCCACATATTTCGGTCACTGCTCGGGAGAGTGTCACCGAATGTGTGGCGTAGATCAAGGCCGGAGCAAGTTTACCTGGTAAGGATAAACGACCACGAGTCTCCGGCCGAGATTAAAAATGTTGTTTCTGAGTAGCATGTTATTGGTCCCGATGGAGGATGCGTCCGGTATGAGGAAAGAACTCTTTATGCAAAGCATTGATCATTGCATTTTCCCCCTCCCCTCCCTTGTTTCTTTCCGATCAGCCTCGTACAACGTCCCAACATGCCTGCGAAGAAGATCGCCGTATCGAGGAAACGCACAGCCATTGAGGAAGAGATCCTCCTCCGTGCAGCTGATAAATTCGGCAAGCAAGGCTATCAAGCCACGACGCTGGACGAGATTGCCGCTGCAGCAGGAATCTCGCGGGCGGCGTTCTATCTCTATTTCCCCAACAAAGAAGAACTCCTCCGACGGATGTATAGCCAGGTCATTGCCACAAGCCAAGCGGCAATCGAGCGTATTGTCTCTGAAAACTTGCCAGTCTCCGAGAAGCTGCGTCGGATTATTCGGCGCCAAGTCCGGTACATGGCCTCGAACATCCCGCTGTCGCAAGTTTTTTTCTCCGAGATCTTTAACTTGCGTCCGGAATTGGGCCAGTGGGTAAGGCGTGCGAACCGCGCTTTCGGGCCGGTGAGCGAGCGAGTGGTAAGCGAACGGGTACAGGAAGGGAGGCTGGTTCCGGTAAGCCCAAAGCAATTTACATATTCCCTGGGTGGG
>CAZUFQ010000347.1:0-7177 GCA_964618735.1 uncultured Enterobacteriaceae bacterium | reverse complement strand
TCGCATCAAGACTTTCTCCTCCTCCCTGGCTCCAGCTGGTTAGCGGCGTAGCGTGGCATAGGGACCACGCGCCACCCAGTCGAGGAAATTTCTACCGCTTCCCAGGCGTCATTGGCGAGGTCGAGGTAGACCTTCCCCTCGTGCTCCGCTATGCGTGTACACACCGGGTATTGGGGCCCTTCAAAGAGCGCTTTGGCTTCGAGGACATTCAAAGCATCTTGTAACGCTTGCGAGCCCGGGGCTTTCCCCTCTTCCTCATAAAATCGGCGTGCGAGAAAACGGCGAAAGTTTCGATGCTTCAGCGGCCACGTTTCCCGGTGATGATTGACCTGGACAACGGCCCACGCTTCGCCATC
Source organism: uncultured Enterobacteriaceae bacterium (assembly GCA_964618735.1). Classification (GTDB taxonomy): domain Bacteria; phylum Desulfobacterota; class Binatia; order Bin18; family Bin18; genus SYOC01. The sequence continues at coordinate 6,821 of CAZUFQ010000347.1, read as the reverse complement.
TGGCGTGTGAAACAATTCCACATCGCCCGCTAAGTCCATGAGGACTGTCGCTTGCGTTGCCCCTGGTTCTTGGAGTGCGCGCACGCTGGCTTCGAGGTCTCGACGGCTGATACCCAGCTTCGTTTTTACGAGGTTAGTAGCAAGACTAAAAGTAGCGCGATCATTACGGTAGAGATCAGCAAGGACGGGACGGAGGAGTTCCCATTCTTCTTTCTTCTTGACATCATCCAAATCTGTTCCTAGGGCAGAGAGATGATTTACAATATCAAAATCTGCCATTATTCCACCTCGCCATTTATCCGCGCTTCAAGCAAGACGCGCCGAGAGACTGCCGCGCTGTAGTCACGTGCCGCTTGCGCTGTTAGATCGGCAAACTCTGCTTCTAGATCAGGACGGCCATGAAGGAGGCTCAAGAGTTCGGCTGCGTACGCTGCTTCGGTGTTTGCCGCACGCCATTCCTGGAATATCTCGTCAAGACGTTTTTCTTCACGTTGTTGAAGGATCACTTGTTCCTTTCGCTCAGCGTCGCGGCGTCGAATTGCGGTCGCGATCCGTGCTTTTTCTCGTCGTGTGAGAGAAGCGATAGCCCAGGGTTCGCCAACGAGTTCGGCAAACTTCTTGACTCCGCCACCTACGCCGCAGCCAAAGCAATAGAAAACGGCTTTCTCTAGGTCGATAGAGAGTGAAGGTCTTTCCTCCGGATGAAAAAGGCAGAGCCCGATTCCCCTAGATCCGCGAATCGTGAGTTTGTGGACATGTCGCTGCACGAGGGAAAGAAAGCGGGCTTGGAGTGAGAGCATCTTCACACCTTCGGACAGCCTTTACTCGCCCACCGTAAAAGTTCGTCTAAGTCGAAGCGGACGTACTTGCCAAGCCTGAGCATGGGAATGGCGTCTCTTCTCGATCGGTCGTAGATCCACGACACGGGCACCTTGAGTATCTCTGCGGCTTCTCTAACGGTCCCGAGTCGCCGTTGGTTATTGACCATTGCTGCTGACTTTTCTACCTGCTCCATAACAAACCTCCATCGTGCTTTTTTCATCACGATAAGGCTTTTCTCACGACAGTCTCCTGACAAAAAATGTCCTAGATTTAATGTCGCTCAATAATGACCAGGATCATTAAGATAGGGGGAAGAATCACAGACAGGAAAATCCAGAAAAGGTAGGAAAAAGAAGACGCTTAAATTCAGTCGACAAAAACAAAGGGGAGCCTGAGTAGGGGTTCGTCGGTTAGTCTGAGTTCTCTTTCTCTCTATCGTACGCCTCATTGATCATGGTGTGCATCAAAACGCGATCCCATCTATCGCTGCTCCATTCTTCTACGGACTTATGGGCTGCTGCTACGTCATCACCGAAAAAGTTACGGTAAGGATTGTGCCGGGGAAACTGAAGGGAGGGAAAACAAAGCCGGTGCAAACGTTCGTACTTTTCGCGGATTGTTCGTTCGATAGGTAGCCAGTGTCGAGAGGCAAAGAAAACAGACTCAGCGAACGGATCTTCTTTGCTTATCGCCTTTCGTGCTTGCTTTTTTCGGTCGATCTGTCGCTTCACAGCAACCAAGACCTTTTCCCATTGCTCCGGGCTCGCCCACATTTTTCTCTTCGTCGTATCCGTCCACGCCGCAAGCTCGTATGCGATGTCTTGCCTAGACATTGTCTTCCAACTCTCAAGCCGTTCCTCTAAGTCCGGATGTAACTGTCCTGGTGGGTCCTGAAATACAGAGAAACTCTTGAGCACCGCCTCTCTGATTGCTTGCTTTCTTTGTAAGAACTTTTTGTCTCCCGCAGCCTCACTCTGCTTTTTCCAAAGTACATATTTAAGCTGAAACAGGACATTTGAGTACACACACGCCGGATCTTCCCAGGGCCATACGAGCTTGCTCTCTTGAGGACGCCCACGAAGGGAAAGAGTAAAAGGGGGCTGTTGAGGAAGGAAGTCTTTTCTCACATTTCCGCTTAGGTTACCCATGCGCCACTTTTGGTAGGCGTATCGAAGATCATAAAAACGGTACAACATTTGGAGAAGTGCTCGCTCTTGATTTTTTAAATCCCAGGGTGCTCCTGGTTGACTCGTACGCATCAAGAGGGCAGCGATAAATTCTCCCTGAGCGTGCTCCCACAGTTCGAGAAAATCTTTCTCTGCTTGCTCTTGTAACTGAGGAGAATTTCCACACGCAACAAGAAACAGTACCCAAGTTGAGCCTCGTTGTTGTCGTTCTTTTCCACTTTGTGACATTTTCGCTTCTCTGAAAACAGGCGCTTTTCAGCAGTCCTCTGTAGAAGGGGACTTGGGGCTCTCCTCTGGCCAAAACAGCTCGGGGAAGACTGTCCCGATTGTCCCGGTTTTGTCCCGATGTTAGCAGAAAACAGGCTAAAAGAAGAGAAACCAAGAGCAAAGACGAAATCGCTAAGTTCTTGTTCTTATTACGGCTTGTTTGCTCTTGGTTTAGTGTAGTAACTGACAGTGAGGGACTGAAAATCCTCGTGTCGACGGTTCAATTCCGCCCCTGCCCATACCTGAATCCCTCATGGGGAGACGGATCCTGTCACGAAGAAATCTCTTCGCACTACTTGCCGACAGTTCGACGGGAGTCCGCACTTTTCACAACGGCGCGGAGCGCGAGACAGAAGGCAATCCCAACGTAAGCCATGAATGCCATAGTTCCCCAGAATATGAAGTGCTCGAACGTCATTAAACGAGAGCCTCCTAGCAGCCATAGGTATTTTCCTTGTATCGTTATCGGACCCCACAGCCGGAGGGATAGAGGGAGACCGAGACTAAGATGTACATTTGACTGCAATTTGACCTTTGTTAGTCGAACTCGTCCCTCTTTTTCTACTCGCCATTTTGATGGCGCTCGATAGACGACATAGTCAATTTACCGCCGCGTGCGAGAGCATCGCGGGCTCCCGAGGTGCGGAAAGAGCGGTAAGTGCGCTGCCTGCGTCATGGATACATTTTCCTCCTTCGGGGGCGGCGCACGTGCGGTGGGTTTTCAGCGCCTTCGCCATTTGTTCGAGGAGCTGGAAACGCTCGACGTTGGTCTTCTTGAGATATTTGCCAAAGTAGGCGCAGCAAGCGTTCTTGATTGGTGATCTTGCCCCCACAACCGCGCGAGCGAACTCTACACTGCGATTGTCGTGCAAGGCGAATAGAGGCTCAACCCTTGCTCTGGGATATGCAGCGCTTGAAACCCAATTGGTTCCTCTTTTGACAGGCTTACGACTTTTCCGGTTCGTCGGAGCGTTCCAAGTTGCCTGAACGAGCTTGGAACCAACAATTCACTTGCTCGTAAAGGATTGTCTCTTAGCCAGCTCTCATACTCGTTTTGCAAACTCTGGGACGGCGCTTCTGTTTCATCGAACATTTTGTTAAATAGTTCTGAAAGCTATTGACTCGATTTGCCGTAATTTTTTGGGTAACCGTTCTCCATCACCCCGCGACCTAGCGCCACGGCGCTTCGAGGTTCCTCGCCTGCTTGTCGGGGCCGCAGGTCGACTTGTATGGTGTCTGCGTTTCACACAATCCTCTTAAGAAGGAGTACACGATGCGATTGAAGGACAAAATTGCTTTGATTACCGGCTCTGGTTCTGGCATCGGCGAAGCAACAGCCAAAACTTTCGCTCGCGAAGGCGCTACCGTGGTGGTCACCGATATCGATGACGAGAATGGCCGCCGAGTAGTCGAGGAAATACAACAAGCCGGCGGCCAAGCCGCCTACACTCACGCGGATATTGGGAGCACGACGGATATCGAAAAGATGATTGCGTTCGCTACGGATCGATTTGGCCGACTGGATATTCTCCACAACAATGCGCTGTTCACCGTTATCGCTCGGATCGGCGACATCAGCCTTGAAGGCTGGAAAAAAACGTTGGACATCAGCCTCACCGGCTACTGGTACGCCAGTAAGGTCGCGCTCGGCCCGATGCTGAAACAAGGCAAAGGCGTCATTCTCAACACCGCCTCGGTTTCAGGGCTGGCGGGAGACTACACCCTAGGCGTGTACAACGCTGTGAAAGCTGGCGTGGTCAATATTTCGCGAGTCACGGGGATTGAGTATGCCCGGAAAGGCATTCGCTGTAACGCCATCTGTCCTGGCCCGATTCTGACTCCACCGCTGAAACGATTAGGAGAAAGTCAGCCCGAAGTCTTCACACGGATCAAGGAAGCCATTCCCATGGGCAGATATGGCGAACCACAGGAAGTCGCTAATGTCGCCATATTTCTGGCCTCGGATGAAGCCTCGTTTGTGACCGGCGCTTTCTTTGTCGTGGATGGCGGCCTGTGGGCGCACTCAGGAATGCCAAGCCTGAGCGGCCAAGGCCCCGATTGGTGACAAACTGAAACTTAACCTACGCAAACTTGATAGAAGAAAGAAAGGAAATCTGGCCGCCACAACAGAAACCAAGAGTAAAGACGCAATCACGAAATTACACCTTCCGTTTGCAGTCTTTTCTCTTAACTTATGATTGATCACTCACAGTGAGAGATTAAGAAGCTTCGTGTCGTCGGTGCAGGGCGTCCCTGCCCGACTTTGCTTTTACAGACCGTCTGCCAGTCTGCATCAAGGCGTCGCCGTCAACGCTGCTTGATGCACGGCGCGCAACCCTGTCGGGAGGCGGGCGATCAAATCTCGCGCGAGAATCCCGGCTTCGCCTTTCTCATCCGCCGCCATATCGCCTACGTAACCGTGTAAAAAAACTCCGAGACAACATGCTTCCTCTAGAGGATACCCTTGCGCGAGCAAGCCGCTAATAATACCGGTAAGGACGTCTCCCATACCGCCGCTGGCCATGCCCGGATTGCCGGTCGAGTTGACCCAGACGCGGCCGTCAGGGGCCGCAATCACAGTATTAGCGCCTTTGAGGATAAGAAAGCAGCCGTACTCTGTAGCAAAAGCGCGAGCAACGGCAAGACGTCGAGTTTGCACTTCGGCATTTGAGCTATTGAGCAGCCGCGCCATTTCACCAGGATGGGGAGTTAAAGCGACTGGAACGCGCGCGTTTCGTAAAATACTGACATCTGTCGCTAGACAGTTTAAACCGTCAGCGTCGATCACCAAAGGAATATCACTATGCGTGAGCAACCATCGCGTCATACCAATAGTGTCGGCAGAAACCCCAACGCCAGGACCAAAGGCAACAGCGCTCTTTCCACGCAAAGCTTGGCTGAGAGCGTTTTCATCTAAGCAAAAACTACCGTCGGCTAATTCAGGGAGCGGTACCGTCATGGCCTCCACCAACACCGAGGAAAATATGCTATTGAGAGAACTCGGACCACCAAGCGTCACAAGTCCAGCCCCAACCCGTAACGCAGCCCCGCCGCATAACAACGCTGCTCCACTTTTTCCCCGAGCTCCGGCTAACACCAAGAGGTGACCAAAATCGCCTTTGTGCGCAGCGCGCCGACGCGCCCGTACGAGCATCCCGACTTCCTCTTTTGTAAGGAGTTCCACTTGAGGACGCACTCTTTCCAGAGCTTCAGGAGCAATACCGATGTCAACAACTGCCAGTTTGCCAACGTATGACGTCCCAGGATCACTAATCTGACCGATCTTCGGGTAGCCGAAAGTCACTGTCAGTTCGGCCTGTACGGCCTCTCCCAATGGTTCTCCTCGGTCTGCGTCAAGCCCTGAGGGTATATCCACTGCTACGACAGGAATGCCACTTGTATTGATCAGTTCAATCAGGCTTGCAACGAGACCACGCACCGGCGCATTGAGTCCGGTGCCAAGCAAGGCATCAACAATGACGCCACATTTGCTCAATTTGTTTTGGACAAGAGTAAGTTGACTCACCTCAGTGAGCTCGGTCACCTTCCCCCGCATGCGCCGAAAGGCGTCCAGATTCTGCAGGGCGTCGCCTTGCACATCGTCTTTTTTTGCTGTTAAAAAAACCTCACAGGCAATGTTTTGTTTCTTCAGTAAACGTGCGATGACCAAGCCATCCCCGCCATTATTGCCTTTGCCGGCGAAAATGAGCACTGACGTCTCCCGGACATGGGGGAACTTCTGTAGCAGGGCTTCCGTAGCGCCAGCGCCTGCTCTCTCCATCAAGACATGACCAGGGGTCCCATATTCCTCAATCGTGAGCCGGTCCAACTCGCGCATCTCTTTGGCGGTCACCAGATACATGGCGCTCGTACACTCCTCAGAAAAGAAAAGGGCAGGTTCGTCACCTGCCCTTACCCTAGCGGCGATTATCCGTTTGGACAAGAAGATCGGAGCAGCCAGCCGATTGGTCGCTTAAGTCCATTGCACTAATGTCACTAATCCTTAGCTGTGCAAGCCCAAATGCGCCTGCAGGACCGCAGCCACTTCTTCCCCATAGCTTTTCACAAGGAGAAGATCTTCCCCTTCCACCATGACGCGCACAAGGGGCTCGGTGCCGGAATAGCGCACCAAGAGGCGTCCGCGGTCTCCAAGCGCTTTGATCACGTGACTCATTATTTTTGCTACCGGCTCAACTGCAGCCAGATCTCGCCGTTCTCGAACTTTCACATTGATGAGCACTTGGGGATATCGTTGCACAATTCTTTTCAGCTCGGACAACGGGCGCTGGCGTTGCATCATTATCGAGAGGATTGAGAGAAAGGTTACCGTACCATCGCCGGTGGTGTTAGCATCCAAGAAGACAAGGTGTCCGGATTGCTCGCCTCCGAGATTATACCCGCCGCGCACCATCTCCTCGACGACATAGCGATCTCCCACCGCGGTCCGCACCAATTGGACGCCTCGCTGTCTGAGGGCGACCTCTAAACCAAGATTGCTCATGACCGTCCCCACCACTGTTTGCTGACGGAGCGCGCCGTTGTGCA
>CAZUFQ010000346.1:662-7197 GCA_964618735.1 uncultured Enterobacteriaceae bacterium | reverse complement strand
TTCGGAGATTACCGGACCGCGCTTTGGTCCCGAACTCATAAGCGTCGCAGACGCAGACCTTAGTCACTGGAACGGCGGCGCAGCCCTGGGCGAGCGTATCGTCGTCACTGGACGCGTGCTTGACGAAGATGCTCGCCCGATTCCTGGAACCTTAGTCGAGATCTGGCAAGCGAACGCTGCAGGGCGGTACGCGCATGACGTCGATCAGCACGACGCGCCGCTTGATCCGCATTTCTGCGGCGTTGGGCGGGTGACGACTGATGAAAACGGCGTCTATCGCTTCCTCACGGTGAAGCCGGGCGCGTACCCTTGGCGCAATCATTACAACGCCTGGCGGCCGCAACATATCCACTTCAGCCTTTTTGGTCCGAGCTTCGCCACGCGCCTCATTACACAGATGTATTTCCCGGGTGATCCGCTGCTCGCCTTAGATCCGATCTTTAACAGCATCCCTGATGTGGATGCGCGCCAGCTGCTCGTCGCGACCTTTGATCTTGATGCGACGATGCCGGAGTATGCGCTCGGGTATCGCTTCGACATCGTGCTGCGCGGCCGCAACGCCACACCGATGGAGGTATGACATGAGGCGTAGGCAAACTCCGTCACAAACTGTTGGTCCGTTCTTTTCTAATGCGCTGCTCCACGAGGGTTGGAATGATCTCGCGGCACGCGGCGCCGCTGGGCAGATTCTCATTATCACTGGGCAGGTGCTCGACGGCGATGGCGCGCCGGCTTCGGACGCGCTGCTGGAAATTTGGCAAGCTAACGCCGCCGGACGCTACGACCATCCTGATGATGCGCGAAACATCGTACTTGATCCACACTTCAGCGGCTTTGGCCGCGTCGGAGCCGATGAACAGGGGCGCTTCCTCTTCCGCACAATCAAGCCCGGCCCCGTGCCGGGCGTAGGCGGGACGCTGCAAGCGCCGCACATCAACGTGTCGGTGTTTGCACGTGGGCTACTGAAGCGGCTGGTGACGCGCATCTATTTTCCTGACGAGCCGCTCAATGCCCAAGATCCTGTACTTGCCTCACTGCCCGACGCTGCGCGGCGGACGACACTGATCGCACGGCCAGTGGGTGGCGAGTCCAAGTCAGGTTTACACTTTGACGTCGTGCTGCAGGGTGATAACGAAACGGTCTTCTTCGATATCTGATAGGAGCCACAGCGTGAGCGTCAATCCGGCAGAATCGCAGATTTGGGGATCGCTGTACGGTACAGACGAAATGCGCGAGATTTTCTCTGACCGCACGCACCTGCAATGTATGCTCGATGTCGAGGCCGCGCTCACGCGCGTGCAGGCGCAACTCGGCCTCGTCCCTGCACACGTCGCCGCCGCAATCACGACAGCAGCGAGAGTCGAGAATCTGCGGCTGGAGCAAATCGCTGCTAGCACGCGCACGGTCGGCTATCCGGTTGTAGGCGTAGTAAAGGAGTTGGGACGAGTAGCTGGGGAAGAAGCCGCACGCTACATCCACCTCGGCGCGACCACGCAAGACATTCTTGATACGGCCTTGGTGCTGCAGATGCGCAGGGCTTGCGTTGTGCTACGCCGTGACCTGTTGGCGCTCGCGCGGAAGCTAGCGGAGCAGGCGGTGCGCTACCGTAGTACGTTGATGGCAGGCCGAACTCACCTCCAGCACGCGGTCCCTATTACCTTCGGCCTCAAATGCGCTGTGTGGGCCGCGCCGCTCGCGACGCATATCGAACGGCTGGATGTGGCCACACACCGCACCTTGATCGTTGAATTCGGCGGGGCCGCTGGCACCCTCGCGCCGCTCGGAACAAACGGCGTCGCTGTGATGGAAGCGCTGGCGCACGAACTCGGCCTGGGTATCCCCGACCTGCCCTGGCACGTGGTGCGCGACGGATTGGCCGAGGTAGTCGCGATCCTCGGGCTTATCTGCGGGACTGTGGCGAAGTTTGCCCTCGATATCACGTTGTTAACGCAGACTGAAGTCGCCGAAGTATTCGAACCGCACGTGGCGGGTCGCGGCGGGTCGAGTACGATGCCGCAGAAGCGCAACCCGATCGCCAGCGAATATATTCTCGCCGCCGCACGCGGCGTGCATGCGCTCATCCCGCTTATGTTTGGCGCGTTGGCGTCGGACCATGAGCGAGGCTCCGGCCCGTGGCAAACCGAACCCCTGGTGATCCCGCAATGCTTCGTCCTCACAGCAGGCGCGTTGGCGCATGCGTGCGCGATCGCCGAGGGTATGACGGTGAACGTCGAGCGTATGCGCCAGAACCTTGGCGCGACCGGCGGATTGATCATGGCCGAGGCAGTCGCGGCTGCGCTCACGTCAGTGCTCGGCCGGGCGGTGGCGGAAGAAACTGTGACGCACGCGTGCAATCGAGCAATGGCGGAAGGTCGCACGTTGCGCGAGACGTTGCGCGACGATTCTACCCTGAGACCGCATCTGTCCGATGCCATGCTTGAGCATCTCCTGGACCCGGCGTCCTACGTGGGTTCAGCCGGGACGTTCGTTGATCGCCTCGTCACCAAGATCACGGCGCTGAAGGAACTGTAAGAAATAACGCAAAACGAGGAACCGGCAATGACGATCACAGTCAAAAGTCTGAGGACCACGCCCGAGGGGTACTTCACGGTGCGGTGGGGGCAGCCCGAGTATACGGATTGGATAGATGAAAGTATGTCCTGGAAGGAGACGTGCTACATCGGCGATTGGTCCTTCCTGTGGGAACGCAGATTTAAGGGACCGGACGTCTTGAAGCTCTTCTCAGATATTTCCGTCAACAGCTTCGCCAAGTTCGCGATCGGCCAGGCCAAGCATGTCATCCACTGCAATGACGCCGGGAAGGTGATCCATGAGGGTATTCTCAACCGACTCAGCGAAGATGAATTTATGTTGTTCGGTCGCGGCGGATTCTGGGTCGACTACCACCTGCGGCATGGCCGGTACGACGCTACTTCTGAGCAGGACGATTGGTTCAACTTCCAAGTCTCGGGCCCCAATGCGGTCTACGTCGTCGAGAAAGCGGCGGACGAAAGCGTCCGCGATATTAAGTTTATGTATTCCGGCGTGATCCACATCAATGGCAGGGAAGTTCGAGCGTTGCGCCAAGGGATGGCCGGCGAGATCGGCTATGAGCTCCAGGGACCCAGTGCGTACGCCCAAGAAATCTACGACGCCATCTTGGAGGCCGGAAAGGAGTTTGGCATCCGGCGACTGGGTGGGCGGGCCGTGTTCATCAACCACCTCGAAGCGTGTTTCCCGACAATCGTGACGGACTATTTGCCGGCAATATTCGGGGACGACATGAAGGAGTACTTTGCGGAGTTTAAAGCAGCCATGCCCGCGTTTGCCGTCACCTTTAACCTTGCCGGCAGCTTCGAGGCCGATGACATCAGCGCCTGGTACCGCAGTCCGGTTGAACTCGGCTGGGCGAACCGAATCAAGTTTGACCACGACTTCATAGGACGCACAGCGTTGGAGGAGGAGGTGGCGCGTCCGCGGCGAACGATGAGGACACTGGTCTGGAACGCCGATGATGTTATCGAGGTTTATGCCTCGCTCTTTCGTCAGAGCAAGCCATACCATTACATGGAGATGCCGCGCGACCAGCGGGGCTTCATGTACGCCGATAAGGTCCTGAAGGATGGCAAGCTCGTTGGCGTGGCGACCTCGCGCGGCTACAGTTACTACTTCCGACAAATGCTCTCACTGTGTGTGATTGACGTGGAGCACAGTGAACCGGGCGCGGAAGTGACCGTTGTCTGGGGCGAGCCGGACGAGCCACAGAAAGAGATTCGGGCGACGGTGGCCCCGGCTCCATACAAAAAGGACAATCGCCGCATTGACGTCAGCAAATTGTAAACCGGAGATCCATTTGTGTTTTAGGGTGAAGTGGCGTATTACGCCGATGTGATTCCCTGCGCTCTTGGAAAAATCCAACGTGCTGCGCGCCAGTCGTGAGACGCGCTGTCGCAGGGCGCCCCGGTGATTCTGCTTGCCATTGTGAATATGACCATTAACTGGCCACAGAGTACGGTCGCCAGGCTTACCGGCGTCGGCGGGACTTGTCCAGGAACCCCTGGATCAGGCGGCCCGCAATGCTGATCCGGCCAGGGATGGACGGCAGCGAGTCGGCGCGAAACCACCCCGCTTCAGCGATTTCGGTCGGATCGAGCTCCAGCTCTCCCTCCACGTACGCCGCCGTGAACCCTAACATGAGCGAATTCGGAAAGGGCCAGGGCTGACTGCCAAAATAGCGGATGTTGCCCACTGTAACGCCTACCTCTTCTTTGACCTCACGCACGACACATTCTTCGATGGTCTCTCCCGGTTCCACAAAGCCGGCTAAGACACTGAACAGTCCCTTGGGAAAATGGGCGGAGCGGGCTAAGAGAATCTCGTCACCGCGTTCGACCGCCACAATGATCGCCGGCGAGAGTCGTGGAAAGTAATGCAGTCCACACTGGGGACACACTTTGGCCCTTTCTTTCTCTTTTGTCTGTGTTCGGCTGCCACAGCGGCCGCAATACTGGTGGTTCCGGTCCCATTCCACAATCTGCACGGCGCGGCCCCCGAGGACAAACAAATCTTCCTCGAGCAACTCGTAGACCTGACGAAGGTCCTTGAAATCCATCCCGTCGGGCAGCGACTCATCCGCCAGCTCCACCGCATGGCATGGTAACCCATCGTACCGGCCCAAATAGTGTCGTTGGACGACTCTCACCCCTAACTCTTCAACCTTCTCTCGACAGGGGACACGCACTGCATCTTCCCCCACTTCCACCAGCAGCCGATTCCGATGAAAGGCAAACCACCAGGCTGGTCCGGTGTGGTCCTGAGAAGGAATGATCTCAGAGATAAATGTTTTCTGCATGCCAAACGGGGGCAGTCCACGGGTGTCTGCCGCATCGTGTGTCGCCATAGGGGTATCCTCCAGGGTGTCAGCTACGCGGAGGCACCATAGCAAACCTGCAAATGATGTCCTATCCCTAGCTTTATCCAGTTCATTAGGGAGCCTATGTGTTTTGGCGTCCTCCCCTAACTTTTTGAATACAACAAAATGATATGCGTCCTGAGAGCCTAGCAAGTTGACACTGGCTTATTTAGAACATAAGAATGCACGAACGGCGAGTCGTCTGCGCACGGTGCGGAACCGAACCCGAGACAATTGCAGCTGATGCGGCCACGGGTCGGTGCGCGCTCGCGGGCAGGCTGCGGGGAAGCCTTTTGAGGTGTGCGAAATCCGCTTTCATCCTCAAACACGTCAGTTGACTGTTGGCTGACAACCGTCAGATTTACTCGCCGCCAGCAGTCACTTTTAGAAAGGACGGTAGTAAAATCAATGAAAACTGCGCTCGTGGTAGGCGGCACGGGTCCAAGCGGACCGTTTTTAGTCAATGGTCTTCGGGAACGCGGCTATACAGTCGCAATCTTTCATCGCGGAACACACGAGATTCCCGAGATTCCAGACGACGTCGAGCACATTCACGGCGATCCCCATTTCCGCGAGACGATAGATGCGGTAATTGGGAGGCGGACCTTCGATGTCGTAATCGCCACGTACGGACGCATTCGGGTGATTGCGGAAGCACTGGTGGGCAGAGTCGGACAGTTCATCGCCATCGGCGGCGTCCCAGCATATCGGGGCTATTTCACCCCCTCAGTAAATTTTCCTCCCGGTCTGCCAACTCCGACACCGGAGACAGCGCCTACCGTGCAGACCGAGCAAGAGCACCGCTTTTCCTATCTGATTGCCAGCACCGAGCAAGCAGTGCTGGAGGCCCATCCGCGCGGCGTGGTCTATCGCTATCCGTACGTGTACGGGCCATATCAGCTGCTACCGCGGGAATGGTGCATTATCCGTCGCGCGCTCGACAAACGGCCGTTCATCATCCTCTCTGAGGGCGGCCTGGGCCTCATGACGCATGGCTACGCTGGGAATCTCGCCCATGCAGCGTTGTTGGCGGTGGATAAACCGGAGGCGGCGGCCGGGCAAATCTATAACTGCGGCGACGACGTCCAATTCTCCGTGCGTCAGATCGTCGAGGTTATCGCTAACGAGATGCATCATCAGTTCGAGATCATCAGTCTGCCGGCCGAGGTCGCCTATCCAGCACGGGGCGTCAGCCTTGAGATCACACCGCATCACAAACTGATGGATCTCCACAAAATTAAGCAGCAACTGGGCTACAGTGATCCGCTGCCGCCCGATGAGGCGCTACGCCGTACGGCGCGGTGGTATGTCGAGCATCAGCCCGAGCGCGGCGGCGATATCGAGCAGCGCCTGCAGGATGCGTTTGATTACGAGACTGAAGATCGCCTCGCGACAATTTATCGTGACGCGATGGCGCACGCCAGGGCATTCCGCCGGGAAGTGGTTCCTACGCCTCACCCTTATCCACACCCCAAGGAACCGGGCCTCGCCCGCGATCATCGAAATCGTTGAAAGCTCGCCGCGGTGAGAAATAACATGGTGACTTCGGTCTGAAAGTTGACCCCATCTTTGCAGGTGGGGTCACCGCACCAGCATCTCGCGCATGGCAGTCTGTGCGGCGTA